>DMWU01000299.1 GCA_003483125.1 Erythrobacter sp.
AGTACGTCAAGGGCGAGAAGTAAACCACGAAGCCAGATTGCTGGCGAACGGCAATGCGAACTGCCGTGCAAAAAATATTTGCGAATCTGCGCCGAATCTCTATATGCGCGGCTTCGCTGCCCCAAGGGACATTACCGCAAGGCAGCCCCTGTCATTTGACAATGATTTTGAACCTAACCGTTTAGGGGGTCCCTTGAGTTGCACATCTATCCCGACGCAAAGGCTGTAGTCAGCGATCTTTCGCCAGACCAAGCTGTAATCCTGAATAGACCGCATGCTGCGCTTCGCGCCGCCCGCTTCTTTATCGAGAAGTTCCCGGGCAAGGTGCTCTATGCAGTAAAGGCAAACCCCTCTGCCGACCTGCTGAAAGTGCTGTGGGATGCAGGGGTCCAGCATTACGATGTCGCCTCGATTGCAGAGGTTCGGCAAACACGTGCAACCCTACCCGAGGCCGAACTTTGCTACATGCATCCTGTGAAGGCATCTCGTGCGATTGCAGAGGCCTATCACCAGCATGGTGTGCGAACATTTGCGCTGGATACTGCCGAAGAGCTTGCGAACATTGTCGAGGCCTGCCGTGATGAATACGGCAATCCAGCAAGCGACTTGCGCCTTTGCGTTCGTCTGCGTGTTTCTAGCGAATTTTCGGAATTGTCGCTTGCCAGCAAGTTTGGTTGCGACCTCCTTGATGCCCCTGCGCTGCTGCAGGAAGCGCGCCAGCATTGCGACTGGCTCGCCGTGTGTTTCCATGTCGGTAGCCAGGCGATGAGTCCGTTTGCATTCGTGCAAGCTCTTGATCGCACACGCGCCGCAATCGCAGAGGCTAGCGTTGTCATTGACATGATCGACGTGGGCGGTGGCTTCCCGAGCATCTATCCCGAACTCGAGCCGCCTCCGCTCGAAGATTACTTTGCCATCATCGCGAAGCACTTCGAGGCGCTCCCCATCGCTTATAACGCAGAGCTGTGGTGCGAGCCGGGTAGGGCGCTATGCGCGGAATATTCCTCTCTCCTCGTCAAGGTAGAGCGCCGGCGCGGCGAAGAACTGTTCATCAATGATGGCGCCTACGGCGCGCTTTACGATGCTGCCCATGTCGACTGGCGTTTTCCGGTCAACAAGATCGGCGGCGATGTGCACCAGCCACGGGTGGATTTCGCCTTTTACGGCCCGACCTGTGACGATGCCGATTATATGCAAGGCCCATTCCCGCTGCCTCAGGATATCAAGGCAGGGGACTATATCGAGGTCGGAATGATCGGTGCTTATGGCGCAGCGATGAAGACCGACTTTAACGGCTTTGGCGAGGCAAAGCAGGTCATCGTGGCAGACGAACCAATGGCCAGCCTTTACGATGGTAGCCGTTCGCGGCCAGATGCCGATAACGTCGTCAATCTGAGGTAGCAGCGCTACTCTTCGAACCCTACAAATCGCGCGGTCTCGTCCGTCGATCTACGTGTGATGTAAACGGCGTTTGCGGGGAAATCCGGATCGGGCCAGCCCAAGGCAACTGCTTTCATGATTACCTGATCATCGGGGATCTTGGCATGCTCGCGCACTACCGGGCTTTGCATGATGCCCTGTGAGTTGATCACGCAGCCAAGCCCACGGCTCCATGCGGAGTTTACCAGCGCGGTTGTCACCGCGCCGCAGTCAAAAGCGGTGTCGTCACTGTCGGACAGATCCTTGTCATAGGTGATGATAACGCAGACTGGCGCATCGAACTGGCGGAAACCCCGTAGCACCCAGTCCTGCCTCTTTTCCTTATCGTCGCGAGCGATCCCCATCGCCTCGAACAATTGAACAGCACATCCAATCTGCCGCTCACGATGGACACCTTCGAACGCGTGTCCGCGACGAAACTCTCGACTGTCGGGAACACCGGCAAGAATGTTTTCAGTATTGCCCTTGCGAATTCGGTCGAGCGGTTCGCCGGTAATGACATGGAAGTGGTAAGGCTGCGTGTTCATCGACGAAGGCGAGCGCATCGCCATCGCAAGGATCTCTTCTATCAGTTCGCGCGGTACCGGTTTGTCGAGATAGCCGCGTATCGAGCGCCGCCCGAGTACCACTTCGTCATATTTCTGATCCGGATTACCGCCCATGCGCCTATCTCCCCACTTGCAGGGCAGGATTAGCGTAACTGGCCCCTAGGGCAAAATACGCTACGTCGTGGCCCTAGTCGGGGTCGAAATAGGGACGATCACCCGCAATTGTGACGCGTTCCATCACACGACGAGCAGGGAAATAGTCGGAAACTGCCAGATGCTGGCAAACTCGATTGTCCCAAAATGCGATCGAGCCCTCGCGCCAGCGGAACCGGCATTGGATCTCAACATCCGCAGCTGTGGCGTAGAGGTGCTCGAGCAGCCAGCGGCTTTCCTTGTCGGATAGCCCCTCAATATGGCTGGTGAAGCCATTGTTGACATAAATGGCCCGCTCACCAGTTTCCGGATGCGTGCGGATTACGGGGTGCCTCATGGGAGGATACTTGTCGTGAAGTTGCTCAGGCGCCTTGTTGAGCCGCCTTGCAAATACGCGTGCAATGTCATGCACTGCGGTCAAACCATTGCAGAAATTCTTCATCTGCTCTGACAGGCGCTCATAGGCAAGATGCATATTGGCGAAGAGCGTGTCCCCGCCGCAATCGGGAACTTCGCGGGCTAGCAGGATCGAACCAAGCGAGGGACATTCGCGCCATGTAACGTCTGAATGCCAATTGTTCTCCTGCCCTCGACTCTTTGGACCATGGGCGATGCGTAGCACCTCGGGATTGGGCTGGTCATCGGGCGTGGCAGGGTGGATTTCCAGCTCACCGAAATGGCGAGCAAAGGCAATGTGCTGGTCCTGGGTGAGCATTTGGTCGCGGAAGAAGATCACGCCATACTTCAAGAGCGCAGCACGAATTTCGGGAATGCGTTCAGCAATATTGCCCGCGCCCAGATCGATATCGAGAATTTCGGCACCAATGGCAGGTGTCATCGGGCGGACGCTTAATGTGCCCGTATCCAGTTTAGCCTTTTCTGCAATTGTCGCCATCACCCTCTCCCCTAGAGGAGAGTTTGCGCGATTATGCGGCCCGGCGCAACTCCAGTTCCATCCTGTCCCATACTTCGACGAGAGCATTGGTCAGCTCGTCCATCATTTCATCCGTATGGGCAGGGCCGGGTGTGAAGCGCAGCCGCTCTGTACCGCGCGGTACAGTCGGGAAGTTGATCGGCTGAACATACATTCCATATTCGGCAAGCAGGATATCGCTGATCTTCTTGGCGCGAACCGGATCGCCTACCATCAGGGGTACGATATGCGTTACGCTATCCATCACCGGCAGGCCAACCTTGCGGAATTTTTCCTTTAGCGCGGCTGCATTAGCTTGCTGCGCATCGCGCTCTTCCGAAGATTCCTTCAGGTGCTTTACCGCGGCCAGCACGCCAGCGGCCAATACTGGTGAGAGCGAAGTGGTGAAGATGAAACCCGGCGCATATGAGCGGATGCAGTCAATGACGCGCGTATCGGCGGCGATATAACCACCCATCACGCCGAATGCCTTACCCAACGTGCCTTCGATAATGTCGATGCGATGGGCAGCCTCCTCACGCTCTGAAATACCGCCGCCGTGCTCTCCATACATGCCCACGGCATGGACTTCATCGATATAGGTCAGCGCGTTATACTGCTCAGCCAGATCACAGATCGCGTGGATCGGGGCGACATCGCCATCCATCGAATAGACGCTTTCGAACGCTATGACCTTTGGCGTATCGTGATCTTCGGCCGCCAGCAGCTCCTCGAGATGCTCGATATCATTGTGGCGGAAGATGCGCTTCTCGCAGCCGGAGTTGCGGATGCCCGCAATCATGCTGGCATGATTGAGCTCGTCAGAAAAAATGATGCAGCCGGGCAGCAATTTGGCAAGCGTCGAAAGTGTCGCGTCGTTTGAGACATAGCCACTGGTGAACAGCAGCGCGCCTTCCTTGCCATGAAGCTCAGAAAGTTCCCGCTCGAGCTCTACATGCAGGTGCGTATTGCCGCCAATATTTCGCGTACCACCGCTGCCTGCGCCAACATCGTGCAGGGCCGTTTCCATTGCCTCGATCACTTTGGGATGTTGGCCCATCGCGAGGTAATCGTTCGAGCACCACACAGTGATCGGCTTGGGACCATTATGGCCGTGAAAGCAGCGCGCATTGGGATAGGCACCCTTATTGCGCATGATATCGATGAATACGCGATAGCGCCCCTCTTCATGGAGACGATCGATAGCCTTGTCGAATATCTGGCCGTAATTCACGTTTTGCTGTTCCACTGCGTCGCGCCGGCTCTCCGGCTGTCCAATATCTCAGCGATTTAAGGGGAAAGCGCGCGGATTGCCACCGCGATCTTTGCGAACGACTCGCAGTTATTCCTGCGTCAGAATCGCAAATGGCTTGGCCCAATTTGAACGGTCCCGCTCAAACTCGGGCAGCGGGCCATCTTCATCCTTGCGCCAGAATTCCTCGCGTAACCCCTCAATTAATTGAGCAATTTCACCACGAGCATTGAGCCACATCTCGCGTTCATCCGTGTTTGCTTCAGGTATCGAGTCGAGCAGAACAACCAGAACCGCATCGATCAGCTCCATGTACCATTGTGGGCCAACCAGCAGAGTATCGTGATGGTGCGGAATCGTGGTGCCCTGCTCGATCACCACGCTTGAGCGACTCTCAGTCCATTGCAGCAAGAAAAAGGCAGTGGTGCTGACCATACTCGATTCCAGCTCTGCCGTATTGCCGCAGCCGTGATGTTCAAAGGAGCTGCGTGCTTCGGGAAATCTGGCGTAGTAAAGCTCAAGAACTTCGGCAGTGATGTCTCCCCTTTGCTCCGTCAATCGTTCCATACTGGCAATCGCAAGGTCGGGCTTGCTGGGCACTCAGAACTTTTCCAGTTTGGTGATTCCAAGCTTGGCGAACGCCGGAGCCGGGGCTTCCAGATCGGCCAATTCTCCCGTCGTTATTGCGCGGCTCTCAAACTCGCCGGAAAAGGCTTGGTCTTCAGTCAGATGCTGGATCCGCCTGGCGATGCCGGCTGCCCCGTCGACGAACTGCACGCCGGGGCCAAAGGCTTGCACCAACTCATCTTTGAGCAGGGGGAAATGCGTGCAGGCGAGCACGACTGTATCGATTCCGATACCATGCTCCATGGCGCACAGGGCATTCGCCGCTTGCGCTATCGCTGCTTCATCAACTTTTTCGCCGCGCAACTTTGCCTCTGCGGCTTCTACCAGGCCGGGGGCCGCATGGCGCAGCAAGTGTTTGTCTGCGGCAAACTCCGCTACAAGATTATCGACATAGGCCTGGCGGATCGTTGCCTCTGTACCCAGCAGCCCGATCACGCCAGTCTTGGTCATTGCAGCAGCCGGCTTGATTGCAGGTACAGTGCCGACAATCGGTATTTCCAGCACGTCGCGCACCATGCCCAGCGCGATCGTGCTGGCGGTATTGCAGGCGATACAGGCAAGGCGAGGGTCATAGCGTTCGCACATGCGGCCAAGCAGGCCGGCAACGCGGGCCGTAATCTGCGCTTCTGACTTGTTGCCGTAGGGCAGGCCTGCCTGATCGGCGGCATATATCAGAGGCGCATCGGGCATCAATTCGCGCAGCGCGGCCAAAACACTCAGCCCGCCCACTCCTGAATCGAATAGCAAGATTGGTCTATTTTGTTCCAAGTTTCGCTCTCGCCAATTCCTCGTCTGCCGAATTACCTGTATTCATTTCCTTTTTGCGCGCTAGAACAGCTGTAGAGCTTCGACAAGCATACGTACTAGGGCTAGGGAGAGGAAATGGAGACACTCTACGCAGTCTTGCTGGGATATCTCGCCGGTTCAATCCCCTTTGGGTTACTTTTAACCAAAGCGGCGGGGATGGGCGATGTCAGGCAGATCGGTAGCGGCAATATCGGCGCCACCAATGTGCTGCGCACCGGCAATAAGGGGCTTGCGGCTGGTACATTGCTGCTCGACCTGGCCAAGGGTTTTGCCCCTGTCTTCGTCGCGGGCGAGCGCT
>DMWU01000280.1 GCA_003483125.1 Erythrobacter sp.
AATCTTCGATCTTTACCGATCCAAAGCCTGCCTGCTTTATCTTCTCTGCCAGCTTGTGCGCCATGGCACCCACCTGCCGTGTCGAACGGCCTGATGCGATCACCATATGATCTGCCATGCTGGATTTACCTTCCAATGGGATGGAAACCAGTTCTTGCGCCTGGTCGTCATCCAGCTGTGCAAGCACCAATTGATGCAATGCATTGGACGTGTCTTCAGAACCTGCCAAGTCGCGGGCTCTGGTTGCTACGGTATCGGCATTCGCCGAAATTGTATGCGCCTGGTTCATAGGCGTTGCATTTTCTCCTGATGAAGTACTGAAATAGTGGCCCGAGGGCAGATTTGAAGATGACGCCGTTAATGCGCTTCATATCTTTCCCTGTTGGCCGATGGTTCGATGCGTAAGCGCATCACGTGGAGCTGCGTCTGCATATTGCAAAGCCCAATCCGGATCGGCGTGGCGCAATGCCGTCGCCGAACGTTGGTCAGGATCGAAACGCAATAACACCAGTGCCGGTGCGCTCCATCTACCCCTTTGCTTGAAACTGGCGGCGGGCACACAATAGCGCCTTAGCCAGGCCATGGCGGGGCTTGCCATAGCCCCTGCATCATAACTGGGCCGCGCGATTACCGCAATCGGCATTGTGCGGGCGATGTCACGCCAGTCCTTCCAACGATGGAATTGGGCCAGATTGTCCGAGCCCATCAACCAAATGAATTCGCGCTTGGGATAGCGCCGCTGCAGCGCTGCAAGTGTGTCGACCGTATAGCGGGTGCCCAATTCCTGCTCGATCGCGGTAGCGGTGATCGGTGCCCGGCGCGATTGCTCCTGCGCCGACCTAAACCTTGCTGCCAGCGGAGCCATGCCCTCCTCGGGCTTGAGGGGGTTGCCGGGCGAGACTAGCCACCACACCTCGTCAAGGCCCAGAGCCTCGATCACGAACTCGCTTATTCTACGGTGGCCTCCATGCGCAGGATTGAAACTTCCGCCAAGCAAGCCTGTCTTGCGGCCAATTCTGGTTTCCTTGTCCATGCGCAAACTCAGGGGCGTGCCTGCCCGCTACCGCGCACAAGCCATTTATAGGTGGTCAGGCCCTCAAGGGCGACTGGCCCGCGAGCATGCAACCGACCAGTTGCAATGCCGATCTCAGCGCCGAGCCCGAATTCGGCGCCGTCGGCAAATTGTGTGGAAGCATTATGCATGACGATGGCGGAATCGACCCCGTTCAGGAACCGCTCCGCTACCTGTACATCATCCGTGATGATTGCATCGGTATGCGCCGACGAATGTTGTGAGATATGCGCCAATGCCTCATCAATTCCATCGACCATTCCCACAGAAAGCACCGCATCAAGATACTCCGTATCCCAATCATCGCGCTCTGCCGGCAGCACGCGAGGATCAAGTGCCCGCGCACGCGTATCGCCGCGCAATTCGCAACCGGAATCTACCAGCTTACGCACTAGATCGTCTGCATATTCATACTCGCTATCGATCAGGAGGGTTTCCATCGCCCCGCAAATGCCCGTGCGCCGCATCTTGGCATTGACGGCCAACTCTTCTGCCATGGCCTGATCTGCCGCCGAATGGACATAGGTGTGGCAGATCCCATCGAGATGCGCGAGAACGGGCACGCGCGCATCGGCCTGGACTCGCGCAACTAGACTTTTGCCTCCGCGGGGAACGATCATGTCGATCTGGCCCGTTGCAGCCAGCATTGCCCCTACTGCCTCCCGGTCCTGTGTCGGCATCAATTGAACGCATTCAGGATCAACGCCAGCCTCGGCCAGACCGCGCACCAGCGCAGCGTGGATGGCACGATTTGAGTTAACCGCTTCGCTTCCGCCGCGCAGCAAGGCGGCATTGCCCACCCTCACGCAAAGTGCCGCAGCATCCGCCGTCACATTGGGGCGGCTCTCATAAATGATCCCGATCAACCCGATAGGCACGCGCACTCTGCTGAGCTTGAGACCATTTGGCCTTTCATCGCTGCTGATGATCTCGCCAACCGGATCGGGCAAATCCGCAACCGCCTCGACCCCGCACGCAATGCCTTCGAGCCGATCGTGATCGAGCCGCAGTCGATCAATCATGGCGGTACCGAGCCCGCGTGACGTGCCATTCTCAATATCGATGGCATTGGCCGCAAGAATGGCGTCTGCGTCATCGCGCAATGCCGCAGCTGCAAGCCTCAGCGCCCGCGCCTTGTCTGCGCTGGGCATAGCGGCAAGTGCACGCTGGGCACTACGTCCAGCACGCGCCAGTTCAGCCACCACCTCTCCAAGCTTGCGGTCGATATTTTCAGCTTGCGTTGCCATGGTCGCGCGATAGCAGCGCTCACCCAGATTGTCAGGACATCAAATTGGCTTGCCAGCCCCAGAATGCCTGCAAGTTGGTAAACGCATTTTGGCCTGATCTTAACAAGTTGCCGACTAGTGCACGATTCATCGCTCGAGTCATTCGATTCAACCCGCGCCCTAAAATATGATTCGACGGCAGCGAAACCCGCCGCTAGCCTGCTTCGCAGGGTCAATAGCCGGAATAATACCAAAGAGGGGTCGCCTTGCAGAATGATTTATCCGCTGGTGGGATGGTGGACCGCCTGCGAAGCTGGTTTCCAGATCGCGAATTCTTCATGCGATCGCAAGGTCAAGTTCGCTTCATCAAGATTTCTTCGCGCGTGCAGATGGTTGCCGCAGCTATTGCGGCTGGCCTCGCGATAGCCTGGGTCATTTCGCTGGCAACCATGGCCTGGACTCAATATCGGGCCGAGGCCGAAAGACTTTCATTGCTCGAGCGCGAGGCCAAAGTCGCTACCGCGACGGAGCGCGTAAATGCCTATCGTGAAGATCTCGACCTGGTAGGCGAAGACCTTTCAAAGCGAATGGAATTCCTCGAACAGATGACCGATGCGTTGCCAGCTGACGTTGTTTCCACTGATACGGTTACCGATCCATCAAGCGAAGCTGCGGGAACGATAGAGAAAGTATCCGCTTCAATCCCCGAAGCCACCGAACTTGCACGCATTGAGGCTCGCCAACTCGCCTATGTCGAGCGCCTTACCCGATTTGCAGATCAACGCGCCGAACGTGCCGAATCGGCAATTCGCAAACTCGGCCTCGATCCGCGATCGATCCTTCGCAACTCCGAACGCGGCGCAATGGGTGGCCCGCTCGAACTGCTAGCTACATCCTCCACCGGCGAACTCGACCCTCGATTCGAGCGTCTCGGGCTCAGCCTTGCACGGATGTCAGCATTAGAGCGCGGGCTGGAAGGAATTCCACAAGTATCGCCGACCAATCGCAATGTAACCCGCATTACTTCTGGATATGGCTATCGGCGTGACCCGTTCACCCGTAGGCCGGCAATGCACCGCGGGCTCGATTTCAAAGGACCGAGAGGGTCCCCAATTTATGCAGCGGCCAAGGGCACGATAAGCTTCGTCGGCCGCAAACGGGGCTATGGCAATGTTTTAGAGATTCGCCATGGCAATGGATTGATGACACGCTACGCGCACATGTCGCGTTTCTCCGCTCGAGTTGGGCAGGCGGTCGAGGCAGGGGACAAGATCGGAGCCATCGGCAGTACAGGTCGCTCGACCGGCCCCCACCTGCATTTTGAAGTGCACAACAATGGGCGTGCTGTGAATCCGCGCCCGCTACTGGAGTCAGCCCCCAATGTTCTCAAAGAAGCCCGCAGCACCCACCCACGCGCAAACGCCAAGTAGGACCATGGTACAGAATTCAAACTCAACTTTTTCCGTGATCGGACCCGACGTCTCTATCAAGGGCGATGTATCCGCCTCAGCCGACCTGCATGTCGACGGGACCGTAGAGGGCGACATCGCCTGTGCCTCGCTAGTGCAAGGTGAAACCAGCCGCATCATCGGCGGGATTGAAGCAAAAAAGGACCGGCTTGCAGGGCATGAGACCGGGTCAATCAAGGCTCC
>DMWU01000061.1 GCA_003483125.1 Erythrobacter sp.
CCTGCTGCTGGGTGGCAGGGTAGAGGCGGTGATCACGCGGCTATTGGGTGTGCTCCTTGCCGCACTTGCCGCGCAATATGTGATTGACGGGCTTAAGGGCAGCTTCGCGCTTTAGGGCCGCAGTCTTTAGTTACTGCAACGTCACACGATCATCGTCGCCATCGCGCTGGCCATAGAATTGCATCAGCTGGATGAGCAATTCGCAGCGTTGGGTAATGTCGGGTGCCTCAAGCAGTGCCTGCTTCGATGCCGGATCAAACGTTGCGATTTGCGACACGCCATTGATCAGCGATTCATCGTCGAGACGTGAGACCGACTCCCAGTCGACGCTATAGCCCTGGCGGTCGGCGAATCTGCGCGCCTCCAGCTCAAAGCCTGCGCGCTCGACCGCGCTTAGCACCGCATCCCCATCATCGAGCAGTTCAGCCTCGACCTGGCGAAACGCAGTGGTGACATCCAGCTCGCGAATGATGCGGAAGCGTACCTCTCCCTCGAGCACGAGATTATAGCGTCCGTCATCCATCGTCTCGATATCGGCAATCCGGCCCACGCAGCCGATCGAATAGAGCGGCGCATTCTCAACCGGACGTTGCGGCTGGATCATGGCGATGCGGCGGTCGCGCACCAATGCATCGCCCACCAGCGCGCGATATCGCGGCTCGAATATATGCAGTGGCAATCGCAGACCCGGGAACAGGATTGCACCGGGTAAGGGGAATATGGAAAGCCGCTCGCTCACCCCGAAATCAACCGAAGAGAATTCGCGAGAGGCGCCGACGCGTTACGACCACCCATTCGTCTTCCAGTCCGACCGCCTCGAAAATCTGCAACAGCTTGGCGCGCGCTGCACCTTCGTTCCATTCGCGGTCGGCCGTAATCATGGCGAGTAAAGCCTCTGCTGCCTCGTCACGCGCGCCGCCCGCAAAAGCGGCCTCGGCAAAGGCCAGTTGCTTTTCCATGTCGTCAGGATTGGCCTGGGCATCCGCGCGCAGATTTGCCAGTTCGCTATCATCCACCTGGTTGTCGGCAAGGTCAAGCGCGCTCTTTGCCGCCGCGATCAGGGGATCGTCGGCGAATGCCGGATTGGCCTCTACTGCTGCAACCGCCGCCTTTGCCTCTTCGGCGTTGCCCATCTGGATCAAGCCGCGGATAAGCCCGGCATGTGCGGCCACATTGTCAGGCGCCATTTCGATCACCTGGCCGAAAATGCCCGCTGCGCGTTCGGCATCGCCTTCGCCCAATACCTGCTCTGCCATTTCGACGAATTGGCTGACATCCTGGGCAGCGCCAGCGCCATCTGCCGCGCCCGCCTCAATCGGCAGCTTTTCCAGTAGCTGGTCGAGCACTTGCTTCAATTGCGATTCGCTGCGCGCATTGGTCAATTCAGCCACGGGCTGGCCCTGGAACATCGCATAGACGGTGGGGATTGACCGTACCTGGAACTGCGAGGCAATGAATTGTTCTTCGTCGACATTAACCTTGGCCAGAATCACGCCCTTATCGGCATAGTCGGCCGCGACTTTTTCCAGCGTCGGGGCCAGCGCCTTGCACGGCCCGCACCATTCGGCCCAGAAATCCAAGATGACCAGCTTGGTCATCGATGGCTCGACAACATCCTGACGGAAACGGTCGACGGCTTTCTGCTCGTCCAGATTTAGGCCCATGCTAGCCAAAGTGTATGCTCCTGATCGATTGCGAGCCTTGAGGCTCGTTTGCGCCCCATGTGGGGTTTCGTGCGTTAATTTGAAGGGCCACTGTGCCGCTGATGGCCATTGTGGGCAAGAGTGTGATTTTCCGCTTGCGGGTACGCGACGTCGCTGCTAATCGCGCCGCCTCCCCAGCGAATTGAGGCCTTCGCGGCCACAATCGCAGAGCGCCAGTGAGCGGGCGTAGCTCAGGGGTAGAGCACAACCTTGCCAAGGTTGGGGTCGGGCGTTCGAATCGCCTCGCCCGCTCCATTTCTCTTCTTCAGATCATCCATACTTGTCGGCATGGCTTTGCATTTCGTTGAAGCTGTGAATTTTGATTCTTGCCATTCATCCAGCTTCTGCTAGGCGCATGTTACGTTATTACATTATTTCAAAATTCAGGATTCTACCGTGATTAATCGAGTTTCTCTTTTGGCGCTTGCGGGCGCTTTTGTAGTTACATCTTTCCCGTCCTCCGCAATGGCGCAGGAAGGCGACGAACAAGGACAGGATGCACAGGCTAACCAAGATCCGATCGAAGACGATCTTCATGATCGGCGCGTCGACTACCAGGGGAATATCATGGTCAGTGCGACCGGTTTGCGGCAGCTTGATGTGCTGGCAGGTACCTCGGTGCTGGAAATCGGTGAAATCCAGCGAAATCTCGCCGGTCAGATTGGCGATGTCCTGGTGAAGCTACCGGGCGTTTCGGCAACGGGTTTCGCACCTGGTGCTTCGCGCCCCGTGCTGCGCGGTTTCCAGGGCGAGCGTGTACGCGTCCTGGTTGATGGCCTCTCGACCAGCGATGTCTCGAACACGTCGGTTGACCATGCTACGACTATCGATCCGCTTACTGCTGAACGGATAGAGGTTCTGCGCGGCCCAGCCGTCCTGCTCTATGGTAGCCAGGCGATTGGCGGTGCGGTCAATGTAATCGACAAGCGCATTCCGCTCCGGGTACCAGATGAGCCGGTTCATATTGACGGTATTGTTAGCTGGAATTCGGCATATGACCTGGCTGAAGGCGGTGCCTCCGTAGACTTGCCCCTGAGCGATCGCGTTGTTGCCCATTTCAGTGGATCATGGCGCGACACGAATGATCTGGAGATTGCAGGTTTTGCCGTAGGGCCAGAGCTTCGTGCCGAGCTGCTCGAAGAAGCTGCTGAGGAAGAAGACGAAGGCGAGCTGGAAGAGGCGGAAGAGCTACGCGAAGCCGCCAATCAGCGCGGCATCGTTCTCAACACGGGCAGCCGCACCTGGACAGCAAATGCCGGGCTTGCCTTCATCGATGGCGAAAACTCGCTCGGCTTTGCCGTGGGTTGGTACGATACTGATTACGGCGTTCCCGGCCGGCCCGGCGCAGGCCACCATCACGGTGAAGAAGGGGAAGAAGGCGAAGAAGAGGGTGAAGAGGAAGGCGAAGAAATCGTAACAATCGGCCTCGAACAATTCCGCGGCGACCTTCGCGGTGAGCTTGGCCTTGGTGACGGATTTTTCTCCAAGCTGGTCACGCGCCTTGGCTATAGCGACTATACGCATACCGAATTCGAGGGCGACGAAGTTGGCACTGTATTCGATTCCGAGAGTTTCGAAGCCCGCATCGAATTGGCCCAGAAAGAGACTGAGGCCTGGCGCGGTTCAATTGGCGCGCAATACTTCTATCGCGACTTCTTTGCAGTCGGCGAAGAAGCCTATGTGGCGCCAAACACCACCGATCAGTTCGCTGTGTTCACCTTGCAGGAGTTTGGCAGTGGCCCCGTTCAATTCGAGGCTGCAGCCCGCTTTGAGGTCACTGATGTAGAATCAGAACCGCTTGGAATATCGCGCAACTTCGATTCATTCTCCGGCGCTATTGGCGTGGCGTATGAACCCACGCCGGGCATCCGTACCGGTGTCAACCTTTCGCGCGCAGAACGTGCTCCTGCGGCAGAAGAGCTGTTTTCAGACGGGCCCCATATCGCCACCCAGGCATTTGAAATCGGTGACCCGACATTCGACACAGAAAGTGCAATCGGCGTCGAAGCCTATGTGCGCGGTGAATCTGGCGGTGCAACCTTTAGCCTCGCGGTATTCCAGAACTGGTTTGATGATTACATCTATCTGATGGAAACCGGGCTTGAGGAAGATGACCTGCCGGTATTCCAGTACCTGCAGGATGTTGCTGACTATTTCGGTATCGAAGGATCGGTAAGCCTGCCGCTTTACCGCGGTGACAGCCTGTCATTGCTGGGCGATCTACGCGTCTCATATGTCGAGGCCGAGCTGGATGACGGCTCCCACGTGCCTCGCCCCCCGCCGTTGGAATTGCTGGCAGCCGTAGAAGCGCAGACTGACGCATTCGATATTCGCGCAGAGGTGCAGTATTTCGATGATCAGGATTCGGTCGCCAGTTTTGAAACTCCGACTGACAGCTTTACGCTCGTCAATCTCTCGGCATCATTGCGGCCTTTGCCCGACAATGATGGGGTTACCCTGCTGGTCGGGGCCGATAACATCTTCGACGTTACAGGTAGCCGTCATGCCAGCTTCACCAAGGACTTCGTCCCGTTGGCTGGCCGCAATTTCAAGGCTAGCCTGCGCTTCAGTTTCTAAGGCTTGATCAGCGCTCCCCGCTTTTATGCGGGGAGCACTTTCTCAGCCCTCCACCGCAAAATTCATATCGGCATGTTCCTGCAGGCGATCGACCAGAGCCTCACCTAGGAAGTGCCCCGGTGTGCCAACACCGCCCGGCTTGTCGCAGCTGAGCAGGGCCATGCCTGTCTCGGCGAGCATGCGGCTGGTCGATCCATAGCCCGGATCATATTTGCCCTTTACGCCATAGTGTAGCGTTTCATCGCCGTCGCTTTCAGCGACAAAGAGCACATCATAAAAGCCCGTTTCGCGCTCTTCCTTGCTTGGCCCTTCGCCGGGTTTTGGTGGCTTGGCGCCGAAAGGATTCTTGAGCATTTCAACCACGGCATTGGCGGCCTGCTTGCCAGCCTCGCCCGGGCTGGTGAGCATCATTTCGTCATACTTGAAATCCACCCCGTATGGATGGCCGTTTAGGAAGTTGGTACGATGTACGTTCTTGGTATTGATCGTGGCCATGACGAAGGGGGCGGCCCATTTGCCCAGACCTTCGTCATATTCAGGCATCATTCCCACCGGCTGGCTTGGCCCCTCAAAGCCGGGTGTCAGTCCAAACGGACTTTGCAAAACCTTTATAAGCGAAGGGTTCTTCGCGACCGACTTCATCGTCGCAGTAAGGCTGGCAGCGGTTCCGCCGCTGAACGTGCCCTGCATTGCGCGCACGCGTCCCTTGATCCGTGATGCCGGCTTCCCGAAGCGCGCCTGAGCTTCCTTCTGGGCCATCAGCACACCCAAATCGAAGGGGATCGAGTCAAACCCGCTTGAGAAGCATATGTGGGCGCCGCTTTTTTTGGCGGCCTCATGATGCTCATCAATCTTCTCGCGCATCCAGCCGGGCTCGCCACAAAGGTCGGCATAGTCCGTGCCGGTCTTGACGCAGGCGGCGACCAGCGCGTCTCCATAGAGTTGGTAAGGACCAACGGTCGTGAGGACGACCTTGGTGCGTTCGCACATGGCCTCAAGGCTGGCTGGGTCATCCGAATCCGCAGTGATCAGCCTTGTATCAGCCGGTGCGCCAAATTCATCGCGTACTGCCTGCAATTTGGTGAGATTGCGCCCTGCCATCGCCCATTTGGGCCCATCGTCGCGGTTACCATAATGCTGGTCCAGATATTCTGCGACCAACCTGCCAGTGTAGCCCGTGGCCCCGTAAACGATGATGTCGAATTCCGCATTTTCCTTGCCCATGCGATGATCTCCCTTTCCAGCTAATTGATGGGCTTGGCAGGGCAAAGAGTCAAAGCCGTTACGGCAGGGGTGCGATCAGAATTGGAATTGGCGACTGGCGAGATCATACATGATCTCTTCCGAACCGCCGCCAATCGCCATTACGCGAACTTCGCGATATATCCGTTCGACCCTGCTGCCGCGCACGAAGCTGGCGCCGCCGAGGATCTGGCACGCCTCGCGGGCGCAATATTCCATCGTCTGTGTCGCTTGCACCTTGAGCAGAGCGAAGTCGCCGGGAAAGGCGCAATCATTCTTAACTGTCCAGGCGGCATGGTCGATCATCGCCTGTGTCGCGTTGATCATCTGTAGCAGGCGGGCGAGTTTGTGACGGATCGATTGGCGGGTGACCAACGGCCGCCCGAAGGTCTCACGCTCGCGCGCCCAGTCAAGCGCATCTTCGTAGCAGACACGAGAATAGGCAGCCGCCTG
>DMWU01000178.1 GCA_003483125.1 Erythrobacter sp.
CTTGCCGCCCATCACCATATTGTCGATGATCTGGTCGAGCGCCTGCGGTGCGCCTGACATCTCCATCGCTACGTCGAACCCCTCGGTCATGCCTAATTTGGCGCAGACTTGGTGCAGAGTTTCCTCGGCGATGTTGACGGGTACGCAGTCAACGATGCTGCTTGCAAGTTCGAGCCGGTAGGGGTTGATGTCCGTGATCACGATATGGCGCGCGCCAACATGTCGAGCCACCGCCGCGGCCATGATACCGATGGGGCCAGCGCCCGTTATCAGCACGTCCTCGCCGATTAGGTCAAAGGCGAGAGCTGTGTGCACCGCATTGCCAAGCGGATCGAGCAGTGCAGCGACATCCATCTCAACATGATCGGGCAGGGCGATCACATTGAAGGCTGGGATTGTGAGATAGCTCGCGAAGGCACCAGGGCGGTTCACGCCGACGCCTTGCGTATCGGGATCCAGGTGGAAATGGCCCGCGCGCACCGCACGGCTTTTCTCACCCACAAGGTGTCCTTCACCGGAGACACGCTGGCCGACCTCGAGCGGACGGTGCACATTGCTTCCGATCTCGGCAATCTCGCCGCCGAATTCGTGGCCCACGACCATGGGAACGGGGATGGTGCGTTGCGCCCATTCATCCCAGTTGTAGATATGGATATCGGTGCCGCAGATTGCGGTGCGGTGCACCTTGATCAGCACCTCGTCCGGGCCGGGGGTTGGAACCTCTGCCTCTTGCAGCCAGATCCCCGGTTTTGCCTCTGCCTTTACCAATGCGGGCATCGTTGAATTGGTCTTGGTCATTATCAGATCACCCCCAACTCGCGGCCAACCTTCGTGAAGGCGGCAATCGCGTGATCTACCTGTTCGAATGTGTGTGCAGCACTCATTTGTGTACGGATGCGCGCCTGCCCGCGCGGGACCACCGGGAATGAGAAGCCGGTAACATATACGCCTTCATCCATGATTCGCGCCGCCATGTCTTGCGCCAGCTTTGCGTCACCAAGCATTACCGGAATGATCGGATGTTCTCCTGGAACCAGGTCAAACCCTGCTTCCGTCATTCCGGCACGGAAACGTTCTGCATTGGCGACCAGCTGTTTGCGTAGCCCGTCGCCATCGCTCAGCATATCGAACATCTTCAGGCTGGCACCAACTAGGCCCGGGGCAAGCGCATTTGAAAAGAGGTAAGGGCGTGCACGCTGGCGTAGCAGGTCAATAACGTTCTGGCGCGCGCAGATATAGCCGCCCATGCCGCCACCCAACGCCTTGCCTAGCGTGCCGGTGAGGATATCGATCCGTCCTTCGACACCGCGATATTCTGGGCTGCCGCGCCCGTTTGCACCCATGAAGCCGGCCGCATGGCAATCATCGACCATAGTTAGTGCGCCATAACGCTCGGCGAGGTCACACAGCCCCTCAAGATTGGCGATGATCCCGTCCATTGAAAAGACGCCATCGGTCACGATCAGCATGGTTCGCGCGTCATCGGCATCGGCCTGTTTCAGCTGCGCCTCCAGATCGTTCATGTCATTGTTGGCAAAGCGATATCGGCGGGCCTTGGATAGCCGCACAACATCAATGATCGAGGCGTGGTTGAGCGAGTCGGAAATAATGGCGTCTTCTGCACCCAATAGCGGTTCGAACACCGCTCCATTGGCATCGAAGCAGGCGGCGAAGGTTATGGAATCGTCATAGCCGAAGAATTCGGCAATGCGCCTTTCAAGCTGACGATGCAGGTCCATAGTGCCGCATATGAAGCGAACAGAGGCCATGCCGAAGCCATATTGCGCATTGGTCTCTGCCGAGGCGCGCGACAGCTCTTCGCTATCGGCCAGGCCAAGATAATTGTTGGCGCACATATTGATGGCTTCGATCTGGCCATCGGGCCCGGCAATCGTAACCACCGCACCTTGCGGCGACGTAATCTGCCGCTCATGCTTGTACAGCCCCTGCTCCTCAATCTCTTTCAGAGTGTCGGAAACACGCGCGTAAAATTGGTCAATCATCGACTCAGCCTCCACAGGTGTGGACGCTTAGCCGAAAACGTAATTTTATTACAGCTGCGAATAATCAAAATACTTGGGCCGGAAGATCAAGTACGTGCCGCCTCTAGGTAGCGATCGACATTCTTGGCCAACACATCGAGCGGCGAGTTGCCGCCAAGGATCACAGCGTCGTTGAAGGCCTTGAAATCATAAGCTTCGCCCAATTCCGACTGCGCGCGTGTACGTTGTCGTACGATCTCGCTATGGCCGATCTTGTAGCTGCAGGCCTGGCCCGCCCAGCTGCAATAGCGGTCAACTTCGCCATAAACTTCTTCAGGCTTTGATCCATTGCGTTCGATAAAGAATCGGCGGCCTTCCTCGCGGCTCCACCTTTTGTGGTGAAGGCCAGTATCGACCACTAGGCGGCAGGCGCGGAAGGCGAGGCTCTGCAAATAGCCAAGCCTGCCAACTTTGTATTCGTCATAAGCGCCCAGCTCGTCTGCCATCTGCTCGCCATAGAGCGCCCAACCTTCGCTGAATGCGCCGAAGGCCAGGATAGACCGGATCAGTGGCAGGCGGTTCGAATATTCGCCTTCCCACACATGGCCGGGGATTGTTTCGTGGTAAGTGAGGTCTGCAAGGTCATATTTGCGGTGTAGGTCCGTAGTGCGCAGGTTGATCCACATGCGTCCCGGAATTGAACCATCCTTGCTGCCCGCGCCGCCATACGCGCCGGGTGCACCCAGTTCTTCGGCTTCAGGAATACGGCGAACCTCAAGGTTCGGATCGACCAGTGTGTTGAACGCTCGCGGCATTTGCCCCCGGATCCAATCGATACGCTCATCGATGAAGGCCATGATTTCCGCGCGGCCCGGATCGCCCGGCGCAAATTTATAGCGCGGGTTATCGCCTAACGCCTGCATGCGTTCACCAACAGAGCCTTTGGTGTAGCCGATCTCCTTCAGGATCGGATCCATCCCACCGTGCAGTTCTTCAAGTTCAGCCAGACCTTGCTCGTGGATTTCGTCGGGCGTCATCGATGTGGTTGTCGATGCCTTGAGCGACCAAGCATAGAACTCATCGCCTTGGGGCCGTGCCCACATTCCCGGATCGCTGGTCGCAACCTCACGTTGCGCTTTCAGTTCTTCAAGCTGGCGATTGAGCGCGGGGATCACTTTCTCATCGGTGAGGTTGGCAATATTGGCGGCGGCATCATCTGCGCCTTCAAGTTCTGACCTCATCAGGGGAGCAGTGTAGGTCTCGACTGCACCTGCGATGCTCCTCTCCATCTGTGTGATGGCTTTGTCGAGCAAGAAGTCCGGCGGGACGAGCCCAATGCCGCGGGCCTGCTGGATGCGGGTTAGCTCTCCGTCGAGTAGTGCCGGAAATGCCTCCATTCGGGCCGTGAATGCTTCAATGTCGCTTGCGTTGTTCAGCGGCTGGCCCGAATCCATGAAGCGCGGCATGTCGATATAGGCGCCAACATTCTGGATCACGCTATATGGCGTGTTTCGCCAACTGCCGACTGCGACATTGCCATAGGGCATGGCAAAGCCTTCAAGCGCGGTGGAATAGGCGCTTTCCACCACGTCGAAGCCAGTCAATTGGTCGGCAGTAAGCTCATCTTTCGGATAGTCGCGCACAGCCTGAAGGTCTGCCTCTAGCGTTGCGGCATAGGCAGCAAGTCCATCAGGTGTCGAATCGCTCAACTCGCTGCGCCAGCCAGCATATTCCCCCGTATCGATACCCAATCCGGTTGCACGTTCCGGCTCATGCGCCAACAAGTTGTAACCGATCTGCTCGAGCATTGCGTCAGGCGCGAGATCGGGTGCCATGCTTCTACGGCAGGCTGGAAGCATGGCAATGGCGGAAACGCCGGCAAATCCCTTGAGCGTTTGGCGGCGAGTGAAGTTCATCTGATGCTTGGTCATGGGCGGGTGGTGTAACTTGCCGCTCTGCCAAGTCAATCGAGGGTACTGGCAAAGCGCCTATTTCTCTGCCGATTGATCTCGGCTATCGACCAAGTCTCAAGGAGAGGCGCGAATGAACCTGGTGCTTTCGATCGTAATGCTGGCAGCACTCGCATTGGTCGCGGGTGCTATCCTGCTTTGGCGGCGTACGGGCGATATGAAGAAGCCCGCCCTCATGCTGCTGCTTGCCTTGATTGCGATCGTCAATGTCGCAATCTGGACCGTGCCCGACGAGAGCGGCAATACGCCGCTTTCCCAATTGCCGGACTAACGCCCGTTAATCAGGCAAGACCCAGCGGATCGAGCTTTCGTAAATACCGGCGATTCCCTTGCCGGAACTGTTCGTTGCCGGCTTGAAGCGCGCACGCTTGGTTATGAGAGCGCAAGTTGCCCTGTCCAACGTCGTGTGGCCAGTGGATCTGGTGATCAGGCAATCGCTGACCCGACCGTTTGATCCGACTTCAAGCCGGAAACTGGCAGTGCCAAATCGCTCTTCACGAATCCAGCGGCTGCGATAATCGGCATCTGTCACCCAGCCTCCGGGGTCGTTTCGGGGGGTTGCCTGTGCTGGCTGAATTGCCTGAAACGCACTCGTGCCCAAATTGACATCGGGCAAGGTGATCGGCCCGGGGTTGACGACAGGGCTAGTGATGGGTGTCACGATCGGTGTCGTCACTGGCAGCGACACCGGCGGTA
>DMWU01000301.1 GCA_003483125.1 Erythrobacter sp.
GGGTGCACGCCCTGCCCACCAGCGATATTGTCGGTAACCGAGAGAAGCGTGCGGATAAAAATTTCGTAGCCCGCCTGTCCTTCGGCCGCCGCGCCTTCGCGATCCATGGCGGGCGATGGCAGCTGCTTGGGATAAAAGCCCCCCTTGGCACCTGTCGGTACGATCACTGCATTCTTTACGCGCTGCGCCTTCATCAGGCCCAGTATCTCGGTGCGGAAATCGTCTCGACGATCCGACCACCTCAAGCCCCCGCGCGCAACTGGGCCGGAGCGCAGGTGGATGCCTTCGACACGGCGCGAATAGACAAATATCTCGCGCCAGGGCACCGGTTTGGGAAGGTTGGGCACGAGCGCCGAATCAATCTTGAAAGCGAGAGCTTCGATACCCGCAGGAGCGAATGCATTGGTCCGCAGGATTGCCTTGATCAAGGCCCTATAAAGACGGAGCAGCCGATCATCATTGATGGCCGCAACATGCGATAGTCCGCGCTTCAGCGCAGCAGTCGCATTGGCCGCGGCTTCATCACGATTGCCGGAAAAATCCGGGTCATGTCGCGCGACAAAGAGGTCGATCAACGCGCGCGTAACGCTCGGTGCGCCTCGCAAGGCATCAACCACGGTGTAAATGGTGAATCCCATACCGGTCTGACGTAAATATCGATAGAAGGCGCGCAGCCAATCGGCTTGCTCGGCGCTCAATCCCACTCCCAGGACCAGGCGATTGAAGGGGTCATCTTCCGCGCGTCCGTTGAACACGCTGGCTATTGCCGCCTCGATCGCGCTTGCACGTTCCAGTATCGGCCCCGCCGATTCACCGGGCGAAAGTTCAAGCTTGAAATCATGGACTGTGCCCAGCTTGCCTTCTTCCAGAGCGGTCGGCATTTCGGTGAGAACGCGGAAGCCGAAATTCTCCAAGGCCGGAACAACATCAGAAAGCGGCATGGCCCCTTGCTGCTGGTAGATCTTCATTCGCAGATTTTCAGGCGGGTCACTCTCAAGATGGTAGAGCCTGGCATCGCGGTGCTGTGCTTCATCTTGCGAAAGTGCGCGCAGCCGTAAAATGTCCACTGCCGCTTCGGCAGGGCCGTAATTGGTCCGGTAGGCAGGCGGGAAGGCGCCTGCATATCGTGCAGCAATTGCCGCGGCCCTCGAGGGATCTTCCTGCTCGGCCAGGTGGCGTTCCACTGCTTCGCCCCAGCCCCGCAGCATGTCTTCAAGCCGGGTCTCTAGCGCGGCTTCGTCAAATTTCGACCTGGCTTCGCGAATGTCGAGAACGAAACGCAACATGGCGAGGTTTCCGCCCTCAACCTCCAGGCTCCAGTCGAGAATCTCCGTGCCCGTATTCTCTGCCAGCATGTTGGCGATCTGCAGCCTTACTTGCGTTGCCATCAGGTCGCGCGGGAACCAGACGAAGGCGAATATGTGCCTGGCGAGCGGCCCTTCGATCATTACGATGCGGGGGCGTGGTCGGTCGACAAGGCTCATCATCGTGGTCGAGACACGCGCGATGGAATCGAGGTCCAAGCCGATCAGCAGGTCATGCGGTAAAGTGGTGAGCGCGTGAACCAATGCCTTGCTTGCATGGCCGCCTGGCCTGAAGCCCAATGAGTCTGTCAGTGATTGTAGCGCGACCCGTAGGCGCGGCACTTCATGCGGCGGGCTGGCGAGGGCGGCGCTGGTCCAGACCCCAGCATGAATTGAAAGCGCAGTCACCCTGGCGCGATTGCGGATCGGAATGATAAACAGGTCTAGCGGGACAAGCCGGTGAACATTTGAGATCCGGTTGGCCTTGATCACAATCAGGTCCCGCGAATCGTCCTTCTCGAACAGCTCAAATGCGCGATCATACGAGGCTTCGGCAAGAATCTGCCTGGCGCTCTTGCGGCATATGCCGAGAAGGTCTGAGTGGCTGCCATCGCGCGTGCGTGTCAGGTGGCCCAGTTGGGTCAGCATGCCATCATTGAGCCAGCGCAGCAGTTGCGCGTTCTCCGGCGATGTCGTTCGCCCCGAATCCTCGATCATGCGCGCCTGCAATGCAGGCCAGTCATTTACTGCAGCCCGTACATCCCCCAGTGTTGCCCGAAGCGCGCCCTCAAGCTCTCGACGCTCGCGCGCGTCAATGCGAGGCGTTTCGATATAGATCATCGATTCGCGCTGCTCGTCTGCGGAGTGCCCCAACCGCGTGAGCTTGCCCGAATTGCTGCGCCGAACATTGATTACCGGGTGCACCAACCGATCGATAGCGATGCCATGCTCTGCAATCGTTGCAGCAATCGAATCGACCAGGAAGGGCATGTCATCATTGATGATGGCTATGCGTAGGAACCGCCGCTTCTCGCTCACTGAAGCCATGGACATGGCTGAGCGGTTCTTTGCCCTTTGCGCGGCAACCTTCAGCAAGAATTCGGCCGCTTCATTTACTGCTTCGCCTTGGAAGGGCGCATCGCCGGGCAATACGGATTCGCTCAAGCGGCGAGCAAGTTTGGCCAATTTGGCGTCGGGCTTGCTCTTACCCTTGCTCGCGACCGGCTTTGATCTGCGGTTCTTCACGACGGTTTTGGACACCAGAGACCCACTCCATCTACGCCAGCAATATTATTATCTAATGCGGCACTAATAATGCGCCGATAGGCCTGCTTTGCCCGGCTCGCAAGCCTTCAGTTCCGTAACGGATATAAACAGCTAAGCGCCAGCAATAAAGAAGTAGGGGAAATGTCGTCGGGCAAACCCGAATTATTGCCTTATCGCTTCAATTGTCAGCTCAAGCGATCGCAAGCGCATTTCAGGATCATAGCAAGCACCTGAGAGGATGATTTCGTCGGCCTTAGTCCGTTTGACAAAGCTCGCCATCGCGCCCCTGACCGTCTCGACATTTCCAACCGCAGCAGCCTGGCCCAAATGTTCAAGCATCGCCCTTGTGGGCGCAGGCAGGGTCTCCTGGTAGTCCTTGACCGGCGGGGGCAATTTCCCCGGATTGCCCGATCTTAGCCGGACGAAGCTCTGCTGCTGGCTGCTGGCGATTAGCCGCGCCTCTTCATCGCTTTCGGCCGCAGAGACATTCATGGCGACTATGACACGCGGTTTTTCGAGCCGTTCGGATGGCTGGAAATCCCGCCGGTAAAGCTCAAGCGCAACGTCCAGGTGATCTGGCGCAAAATGTGCCGCAAAGGCATAGGGCATCCCTAGTTTCGCGGCCAATTGCGCGCCGAACAAGCTGGATCCCAACATCCAGAATTCGACATTCGCACCAAGACCGGGAGTTGCCTTGATAGGTAAATCAATATCGCCCGTGATCAGCGCACGCAGCTCTAACACGTCATTAGGGAAATATTCGGCCGCCTGGTTCAGGTCCTTGCGCAGGGCGCGTTGCAGCTCCGGCCCGGCACCGGGAGCGCGGCCCAGCCCCAGGTCTATTCGGTCTCCAAACAAGGCGTTGAGCGTGCCGAACTGTTCGGCGATCACGAACGGATTGTGGTTGGGTAGCATGATCCCGCCCGCACCGATGCGAATCGTACTGGTGGCATTTCCAATATGCGCCAACACCACCGAGGTGGCTCCGCCAGCGATACCTTCTATGGCGTGGTGTTCTGCAACCCAAAAGCGTATGTAGCCCAGCCGCTCTGCAGCCTGGGCCAGTTCCACGGTTGTCGAATAGGCTTCCGACAATGTGCCGCCTTCGCGAACGGGAACGAGGTCTAGAACCGAAAGCTGCGTCATGGTGCCGGCGAGATTGGGGGTGAAGCAGGGCCCAATTGCTCAAGATATGCGCGTGCAATCTTTGCCTCTGGACCGTCAGGTGCCATCGCGATCACCGATTGCCAGCTTGCGCGCGCGGCATCATCGCGCCTGTCGAGGACTGCTATAACGCCTGCTTCCAAGCCAACTTGCGGATTTAGCGGATCAATCCGTGCTGCCTCTTCGATCTGTTCCTGCGCTTCCTCCAGCCTGCCAAGGCGCCGCAGCAATGTCGCGGCAAGCAGGCGAGCCTCCCCGTCATCTGGGCGCAATTGTCGCGCCTCTGCCAGCGAAACTTCTGCGTCTTCCAACTGGCCGATATTCACTAATGCACGGGCGCGGTCGATCAAAATGAAGGCGGTCATGTCCCCAGCAGAGCTCGCCCTTGCATTGACCAGCGCCGCATTCAGAATGAGCAGTGCGCGTCGCGACTCATTGACGGCCATTGCGGCATTGGCGGCCATCGCACCCATCCGCGCTCTTAGCCGCAAATCATCTTGGGGTACTTCGTCGCGCGCTGCAATGAAGGCAGCCTCTGCCTCGCGCCAGCGCTCAAGCTTTGTCGCTGCAAGCCCAAGGCAATGGTTGGCCAGCACGCGTTCATTACCTTCCGTGCGCTCTCGCTCTACCTGCGCTCTAACGTGCGCCCGCGCAGGATCCTGGTCGATCAGCTCGAAACATTCGGCGAGCCAGCTAGGTTCTGGCTCGGTCACTGGCACCTCGCGAGGCGGCCTGTCCTGCACAAGCGCCGAATGATCGGGCACTCCGCCGCTGGCCGGATCGGGACCGACCTGTAGCATCAATGGTAAAAGCATCGAGGCAATGATCATGGTAAAATCATCCTATCAAATCAGGCTCCAGACCTGCCGGATCAGGAGCGCGATGTCCTCATCGCGCGAAAGGCGGTGGTCGCCATCCTTGATCAAGGTAAGCTGTATATTCTCCGAACGAAGCTTTTCGGCAAGCCGCATCGACGTTTGCCAGGGTACATCCTCGTCGCGCTGTCCGTGAAGCAAGCGTACAGGGCAATCAACTGCGATCTCGGATTTCAGCAGTCGGTGATCCTCTGCGTCATTCCAGAACAGCGCATATGTCGGTGTGGGTTCCGGTCCATAGGGGTTGTCTTCAAAGACTGTTTCGCCGCTGGCAAGGCATGCCTTCTGTTTTTCAGTATACCCCCAATCGGAAAAATCCGGCGCGGCTGCAATGCCCGCCATGCCATGCAGACGTTCGCCCAGCGCAAGGCCCACCAGCGACATCAGCCACCCACCCATTGATGAGCCAACGAGTATAACGGGCTTGTCTGTTACGTGGTCGATCAAGGCCAAGACTTCATCGCGCCAGCGCGAAAGCGTGCCGTTAGCAAAATCGCCATCGCTCTGACCGCAGCCGGAGTAATCGAGCAGCAGGCAGGCATGCCCTTCGGCCCTGGCCTTATTGAACAGAGAGGTCGCCTTGCCGCCGTCCATGTCGGACATATAGCCGGGCAGGAAGACGATCAGCGGGCTTTTGCCATCGATGTGCCGATGGGCGATCCTGCATCCATCAGGCATGACGAAATATCCGAGAGTGCTCATTGTCGCCTCTTGCCCATGCCGAACCATAAATGGCAAGATGCATCTGGCAGTACTTGAGAAGCCGCTTGTCATTTTGCTGCCATGGCAGCAGTCTATTCGGCAGCCATGAAAGGCCAGAACATGCCAGCACCTCCTACCCGATCCAATTCCGCAATCACAAGGCGCGGCCTGTTCGGCCTTGCCACAAGCTCGGCAACATTGGCGGCTTCACCCTTGGCCGCACGCGGCTTCGGCAGTGGATTTACACATGGTGTAGCGAGTGGTGAACCGGGCCCGACACAAGTGCTCTTATGGACGCGTTATGTAGTCGGGCAGGACGTGATGCTCGATTGGCAGGTGAGTTTGGACCAGTCATTCGCGCAGATCACGGCCGAAGGCCAGGTCAGCGCCGGGCCTGAACGCGACTATTGCGCGAAGGCCTGGGCAAAAGGCCTCAATCCTGGACAATGGTATTACTATCGCTTCATGGCGCCAGACGGATCGCAGTCTGATGTCGGTCGTACCAGGACGCTCCCGCAAGGAAAGGCGGATCGATTCAAACTCGCGCTATTCTCTTGTTCCAACTACGGATTTGGCTGGTTCAACGCCTATGCCCATGCAGCGGAGGCAAATGACGCAGACCTGGCATTGCACCTCGGAGACTACATCTACGAATATGGCCGCGGTACTTACCCTTCTGCCGATGTTGCGCATCCGGAGCGTATGCTCTGGCCGGACGATGAAATAGTCGCACTTGCGGATTATCGCTTGCGCT
Source organism: Erythrobacter sp. (assembly GCA_003483125.1). Taxonomy (GTDB): domain Bacteria; phylum Pseudomonadota; class Alphaproteobacteria; order Sphingomonadales; family Sphingomonadaceae; genus Erythrobacter. Next base: position 6,066 of record DMWU01000301.1, read on the forward strand.
ATGCCACCTATCGCAGCGATCCTGACCTACGCCGTATTCACCAGCTATTGCCCATGATCTGCGTGTGGGACGATCATGAGAGTGCCAATGATAGCTGGAAAGATGGCGCTCAGAACCACCAGAAAGAAACAGAGGGTTCTTGGGAGTTACGCAAGGCCGTGGCCAAGCGCGTCTATCGCGAATGGATGCCAGTATCTGACCAAACCTATGCCAAATATGACGTTGGCGACCTCGCGACACTGTTCCGGCTCGATACGCGGCTTGAGGGGCGCGAGGAGCAATTCGATATCGCCTCAATTCTTTCTGGCGCAGCTTCACCAGAAGCGGCGATGGCGGCGCTGAAAGCATTTCGCGATGGCGACTACGCCCATCCGGAACGACAGCTGCTGGGCGCCGCGCAGGAAAGCTGGCTTGCGAGGGGTCTTACCTCTTCGCGCAAAGGCGGCAAGATATGGCAGGTGCTCGTGCAGCAGGTCTTGATGGGACGCCTTTCGACTCCACCGACGCTGTTGGATGCGCTTGGAGATTCTGCTCCGGATTACCTGAGGCGCCGAATAACAACCGCAGCCATGGCGAGCCGCGTCGGCCTACCAGCAAATATGGATGCCTGGGACGGCTATCCTGCCGCTCGCGACCGCGTGTTGAAGGCGGCGCTTGAGGCAGATGCAAACATGCTGGTGCTTGCCGGCGACACCCATAATAGCTGGGCTTTCGAACTTGATCACCAAGGCCATAGGGCCGGGATTGAATTCGGCACGCACTCAGTAACCTCGCCGGGTCTTGAAAGCTATTTGGGCGCAATTCCGTCAGACCAGCTGGCGCAATCGATGGTCGGACATAATGCAGGTTTGAAATTCGCTGACACTTCGCAGCGTGGCTACATGACTATCGAACTGACACCTGAGCAGGCTGTATGTGAATTCCGTTATGTCGAAACCGTCAGGACAAGAAGAACCCGGCTGGCCAGCACTCACAGGATGACAAGCCGCGCCGGGTCACATCAATTATTGACCTGATCCCTCTGGAATATCTCTTCGATTGCCAGATCGAAGACATCCGCGATCTTGAAGGCCAGGGGTAAAGAGGGGTCATATCTGCCGGTCTCAATCGCATTTACGCTCTGACGGCTAACATCCAGTTTGCTGGCCAGTTCCTGCTGGCTCCAACCCCTCTCCGCACGTAGTACCTTGAGGCGATTGATCACATGCTTTCTCCGGCTGCGCCGTGCTGAATCTTGTTGGCTATGGCGCCGACCCCGAGGCCAAAGAACCAGGCAATCGGCCACCAATAGGCGTGGACATGCCCAACCAACTCGAAGCTTTCCAGGAATCCCCATGTCGAGGCGAGCGAAAGGGCAATTGCAGTTGCTATCAATGCCTGACGAACAACCAGCATCCTTTGGAATTCGTCCTTCTGCTCGACGATAAGGCTGCCGATTGCCCAAAAGTAGCCTGACATTGCAATGCCCGGCACAAGAGCAAGCACAACGGCTAGAGGCGTTATGTCTCCACCGCTTTCGATCAGCTGTGATGCCAGGAAAAGCGAGCTCAGATAGACGATACTGACTACGATCATGCGCAAGAGGTAACGCCGCACCGGATCGCCGGAAGAGCCGCCTTGCTTCGCATTTGACATGGCATTGCGAACCATCGGGAAGAGCAACACTATGGGCACCATCATCATGCCGCTGGCCACGGCCTTGCTCTTTATATCCAACACATCAACTGCGATGCCCATCGCAACCATGCCCGCCAGGAACGTGACAAACCAGGGCCACACGCGTTTGGTCGGAGTAGTGTCGCTCATTTGTCCGCACTCTTCCTGCGCGCTACGCCGCGATCGGTGTGCAGCACGGCGATCACCGATAGTCCGGTGATAAGCGAGAATGATAGCTGCTTGTCGAGGCCGAGCGCACTGCCCAGCAATGCGACGAGGATGATGGCGGCGGCACAGACCAGGCCAAGTCTTACGTTATGCATTGGTCAAGTTTCCTTTCACTTATGGAAAGCGTACTTGTCATCGAACCGCCTATTTGTCAAGCCTCATTGACATAATGGAGCGTGTCCTTGTCAATGCGCTCCTAATGACTTTGAAATGTTCCTGCTCTATAGGCCGCCCTCATGGCCAAGCTGCTAACCACCACAACCACCACTACCCCGGTATTCCGGGGGCGGATGGTTGTGGGCTAAGCGAAGCTGCCAACCGCCGCCCCCGGTCCGGGTGATTCGGCGATCACCCGAAATCGTGAGTTGAGACGAAACGCCGCTTCAAGTGTTCGCGCCAATGTGCCGTGGGCGCGGTCAAGGATACGGACTACGCAAGATGACTGAGCTATTGAAGATAAGCCTACCTGACGGATCGATGCGCGAGATGGAACCCG
>DMWU01000136.1 GCA_003483125.1 Erythrobacter sp.
CAGATAAGTCTGGTCGGCCGTCGCCCTCGTCGCATCGTTCCCTCCGTCCTTGACCACGAAGTTTGTAAACTGGCGATTTGCGATCCGCATCCGCTTCAGCCAGTGCGGAGCCTTGATAAAGGAGCCGACTTCTTTGGCCAGTAGGTCTGATATGAACCTTCGGTCGGGCCGATAAGACCAGCGGTAATGCATGGCAGAACGCCATAGCCATTCATCGCCATAATCCTCGATCAGGTGGGCGATGAAATTCACCACCGGATCGGTTGGCAGGATCGAGGGCCGGGGCTGCTCCTTTTCTATCTGCAAGAGAATCGGGGTGGTGTCCGACATCCAGCGACCATCGTCGCGCTCGACAATCGGCATCTGCACAGCGCCCACTTTCTCGATGAGCATCTTCGCCTCTCCATAAGGCGTTGGCAGGGCCTCGTAATCAATACCCTTATAGCGAAGATAGGCCTCTAGTTTGCCAGTGTAGTATGAGACGCGAGAGCCATAGACCTTCCACATTGCGCCTTCTCCCTAACGCATCAAGCCGCCGACCAGGTTGCGCACGAAGCGCCCGGCGATCCCGCCGCCAAGCTCGGTGGCGATAGTGCCCGCAGCTGACGTAGCGGCCGAGCGCATGGGATTGGCCCGACTCTTCTTGCCTAGGACTGCCGCCGCCGCAATCGAGGCGGCGGATCCTGCCGCTGCGCTCATTGCGCGTTTTCCGACCTTCTCCCACAGCGAAGTCGTCTTGCGGCTGCGCTTGCGCACCTCCTCTTCACCCTTCTCTTCCACCTCTTCGGCAGTGGCGGCTGCATCGGAAGCCTTTGCCGCAAGTACCTCTTCCGCACTCTGGCGATCTATCCGCTCGTCATATTTGCCATCATGCGGGCTGACCGAATTGATGATCGCGCGCTCTTTCGCATTTACGGGGCCGAGCCGGCTGCGAGGTGGCTTGATCAGAGTTCGTTGGACCACAGTTGGCGCGCCATCTTCGTCAAGCGTCGAAACCAGCGCCTCGCCCACTTTCAGCTCGGTAATAGCCTGTTCGACATCAAGATCGGGATTGATGCGGAACGTTTCCGCCGCCGCCTTGATTGCGCGCTGGTCACGCGGAGTAAAGGCGCGCAACGCATGTTGCACGCGATTGCCCAACTGACCTGCCACTTTCTCGGGAATATCGATCGGGTTCTGGGTGACGAAGAATACACCCACGCCCTTTGAGCGGATCAGGCGCACCACCTGCTCGATCTTGTCCTCCAGTGCCTCTGGCGCATCATCGAACAGCAAGTGCGCCTCGTCGAAGAAGAATACGAGTTTTGGCTTTTCAGGGTCGCCAACCTCGGGCAGGCTTTCAAACAGCTCTGCCAAGAGCCACAGCAGGAAGGTCGCATAAAGTTTTGGGCTGCGCATGAGCTTGTCAGCCGCAAGTACATTGATGATACCGCGCCCTTCTTCATCCACGGTCAGGAAATCGTCAATTTCGAGCGCAGGCTCGCCAAAGAACATGTCGGCGCCTTGCGATTCAAAGCTAAGCAATTGGCGCTGGATGGCTCCTACGGAACGCTTGGAAACATTGCCGTATTTGCCGGACAACTCGGCTGCGTTCTCGCTTGCCCAGGCCAAAACGGATTGCAGATCCTCGAAATCGAGGATCAGCAAGCCATTGTCGTCGGCATGGCGGAAAACGATCTGGAGCACGCCTTCCTGTGTGTCGTTGAGGTCAAGTAGGCGAGCCAGCAGTAACGGCCCCATTTCACTCACCGTAGTGCGCACTGGGTGGCCCTGCTCTCCATACAAATCCCAGAAGACTGCCGGATTGTCGGAATAGGCATAATCATCCATGCCCAATTCCTTGGCCCGCCCCTCGAGCTTGTTTGCATGCTTGAACTTTGGCGAACCGGGCATGGAAATTCCCGACAGATCACCCTTCACGTCGGCTACGAACACGGGAACACCATTGGCTGAGAAGCTCTCGGCAAGCCCTTGCAGGGTCACCGTCTTGCCGGTGCCTGTTGCGCCTGCAATCAATCCGTGCCGGTTCACACGCGACAAATCGAGAAATTGCTTCGCGCCATTCACGCCCAGCCCCAGAAAAATTTCGCCCATAAATGTCAATCCCCCACGTAAGAATCCGTATTTCTCAGTCTGGGGAATGGCTCAAGCGCGGTCAAGTTCTCGACTTGTGAGATTGAGAAGCTAAGGCAGTTGAGATGGCCAAGCCAAAACCCTTCATTCTTCTTGATGATGCGCGCCGCGACGGGGCTGCGCAGGCGCACCTGTTCGAGAATCCCAAGCAGGTCTTTTTGGCAGCGCGACCGGAAGAAGTTGCAGAGGTACTGGAACGGGCAGACGCGGCACGGATCGAGAGCGGCGGTATGCTGGCAGGCTATATCGCTTATGAGACAGGGCTGGCACTGGAAGAGCGCCTGATACCGCTAGCCGATGCTCGCAGCGGGGCAATGGGACCCCTTGTCTGGCTGGGCTTGTTCGATGCTGCGAAGGAAATTCCAGCAGGCGACGTTCCGCGATGGCTGGCCGGGCAGGGCAAGGGGCCTGCATCCATCGGCCCGATGACGCCCCAGCTATCGACCGGCGGATACATTGCTGCCTTTGAGCGATTGCAGGAGGCGATCCGCGCGGGCGATATCTACCAGGTCAATCTCACCTACCCCCTATTGGGGTCCTATCGCGGTGATCCAATCTCGCTTTATGCTGCACTGCGGCCCGCGGCACAGGCGGGCTATGGCGGAATCCTGTTCGACGGTTCGCACTATCTGCTCAGCCTTTCGCCTGAACTCTTTGTTTCGCTGAAATCGGGGCAGGCGCGCGTAAAACCGATGAAGGGTACTCGACCGCGCGTTGCAGACCCGCAAGCCGATCAGGCCATGGCCGAGGAATTGGCCGGATCGGTTAAGGACAAAGCCGAAAACCTCATGATCGTGGACCTGATGCGTAACGATCTTTCACGCGTGGCGGAGCCCGGTAGCGTCGAAGTTGAAGGCCTCTACGATGTCGAAACCTATCCGACGGTGCACCAGATGGTCTCGACCGTCCATGCACGCGTACAACAGGGCAAGGGAGCAATAGAACTGGTTCGCGCAATCTTCCCTTGTGGATCGATCACCGGCGCACCCAAGATCCGCGCGATGGAGCTGATCAACCAGGTGGAAGGGAGTGCCCGCGGCGCATATTGCGGAGCGATCGGCCGGATTGATGCGAATGGTGATGCGGCATTCAATGTCGCAATCCGCACGCTCCGCCTGACACCCATCGAGAACGGTCAAGGCACCGCCCAACTTGGCGTTGGCTCTGCAATCGTGGCAGATAGCGACGCGATGGGCGAACGACGCGAAAGTGAAATCAAGGCGGGCTTCCTGCGGGCCAGCTCAAGCGAGCTTGGCGCGCCTTCGTTCGACCTGATCGAAAGCATGTTGTTTGAGCCCGACAAAGGCATCGAATTGTTGGAGCTTCACCTCAAGCGGCTGAAAAGAAGTGCAAAGGAGCTGGGGTTTGCCTTTGACCGTCACGCCGTACGTAACCAGATACAGGCGCTGTGTTTTGAGCTCGAAACCCGCAGCAAGATACGCCTGCTTGTGTCGCGCAGTGGCGCGACCTCGCTAGAGGCCATTGTCCTTGCCGCAGCCGGATCGCATGAAATGGAAGTGATCGCGTTGCCTCTGCCGGTTGATACGGGCGATTGGAGATTGCGGCACAAGACGAGCGACCGCGCCTTTTATGAGGAAGGGTTGGCTGTGGCGCGCAGTGCCGGAGCTGAAGAGGCCATCTTTGTGCGACCAGACGGACTGGTGACCGAGGGTTGCTTCACCAACATTTTTGTCGAGCGCGATGGCACATTGCTTACACCGCCGGCGCAATTGGGGCTGCTTCCAGGCGTATTGCGCCGTTCGATGATCAAGGAAGATCGCGCAATCGAAGCGGAACTTACCGTTGATGATCTGGCCGATGGCTTCTTGATTGGCAATGCGGTGCGCGGCCTGATCAACGTCAGGCTCAAGCCATGATCGAAATTCTCTATGAGGACGGAGAGGCGCTGGTGATCAACAAGCCAGCCGGTCTACCGATCGAGCGCCCTCGCAGGGGTGGCCCTTCGCTCGAGGATCACCTGGATGAACTCAAGCTGGGCTTCCAGCGTGCGCCCGTGCCAGTACACCGGCTCGATACCGACACTTCGGGATGCCTCTTGCTTGCCCGCAATCCGAAAGCATTGAAACGTTTCAATCGCGCATTCGAACAGCGACTGGTTGAAAAAAGCTATGTTGCGATCCTTGATGGCATTCCGAAAGGCAAAAACGGAACGATTGAACTTTCGCTCTCAAAGATCAGCTCGAAGGAAAAGGGCTGGCGAATGATTGCAGCAAAGAAGGGCAAGCCAGCAATAACGCACTGGGAGCTGGTTGACACAATGGGCCAGCGCAGTGTCATTCGTTTCAAGACTGAAACCGGCCGAACACACCAGATTCGCGTGCATGCTCTGACAGGACTGGGAGTGTCGCTACTGGGGGACCCAATCTACGGAACTGGCAAGGATGCAGCGCGCACCATGCTTCACGCCGAAAGCCTGGTTGTGCCGCGTGAAGGCAAACCGGCGATAGAGGCGCGCGCGCCGTTGCCCGCTGATTTCGTCGCTTTGGGTGTGCACGATGGATAAAGGCCTGCTTGCCCGCGCACACAGGCTGAGCGAGGAGAGCTTCCTTGCTGGCAGCGGGCCAGGCGGGCAGAATGCAAACAAGGTCGCGACTGAAGTCCAGCTAAGGCTTAACATCTACAAATTGCACCTTCCGCCTCCTGTATTTGCGCGCTTGCGATCGCTTGCCGGGTCGAAACTTACGGCTAGCGGGGGCCTCCTGATCACCTCCAAGGAATATCGTACGCAAGAAGCCAATCGGGCTGATGCACGCCGCAAGCTGGAAGAATTGCTCGAAGAGGCGCACCGCCAGCCGAAAAAACGCGCCAAGAGCCGCGTCAACCGCGCGAACAAGGTGGCGCGGCTGAAAAGCAAGAAAGCACGCAGTGAAGTGAAGACCAGACGCGGCAAGATATCGCGCAATGATTGGTAGCCAGCCGCCCTTAGAAAGCTTGACTTTCACAGCAGAATCGACCAGACGCGCGCGCTGAATGGCGGCGTTCGACGTCGCCTGTTGTGTTTATGGCCCGCTGTGGCCGCTTTAAGATATTATCAGGAACCCGCCATGGCGAAGCCCGCAACCGTGAAGATCAAACTGGTCTCGACCGCCGACACAGGCTTTTATTACGTGACCAAGAAGAATCCACGCAACATCACTGAAAAGATGACCTTCCGTAAGTATGACCCGGTCGTGCGCAAGCATGTCGAGTTCAAGGAAGCCAAGATCAAGTGATCGTATCTGAATTTCGAGTAATCTCGAAGTTCAGTGACTGTTCAAAGCTTTGCCGCTAAAGCGGCCAGCATGAAAATTCGTGAATCTATCCGGCAAGCGCCTTTGCGGATGGCGTTCGTCGCTGCGCTTGGGCTTTCATTGCCGCTGGTCGCCCTGGGCACGCCAGCCTCATCGCAAGAAACGCAGCCAGCCGATCTTGACCGCGCTGTTTCTGCCTTGCGGGCCATTTCCACGATGCAGGCCGATTTTTCGCAAACCGATCGGCAGGGACAGACTGCTACCGGCGTAATGACGCTGAAAAGGCCCGGAAAGATCCGTTTTCAGTACCAGGAAGACATTCCTTTGCTGGTGGTCTCCAATGGCCGCTCACTCTACCTGATCGATTACGAAGTGAACCAGGTACAGCGCTGGCCAATCAGGCGTTCACCCCTTGGTGCACTGCTTGATCCTGATCGCGATGTGGGCAAATTCGGGAAATTGGTGCCGACGAACAATCCCGATGTCGTTAGCATCGAGGTCCGCGACCCCAAGCGGCCTGAATTTGGGGTTATCACGCTCATTTTCGTGCGCAACGATACAGCGCCCGGGGGTCTGCAATTGACCAACTGGGTAGCGGTCGATTCTCAGAACCATCGCACCACGATTCGACTTCGGAATCACCGCTATGGTGTCGAGGCAGCAGACAGCACGTTCAGGTTCCGCGATCCGCGCAGGACATCTCGTCGACCACGCTGAACGGCTCAGCCTCCCTCTGTTGTAAGTATGCGACAAAATGCTGCCGTTCGTTCAGTGAAGTGAAAGCCGGTTGTATCTAGTATTTGTGGCTCAAGGTGATCAAAGTCGGGCTCCCCCCTGTTGCCCTTGCCTTCAACTAGGTCCCCTTGGTTTAGCGTGACGAACGCTTTTACCCAAACCCTCGTCCCAATGCCCCCGGGACGAGGGTTTTTTCTTGGTCGTAGAGGATTTTGAAAGCGCACATCCAAATGTGCTGACTAGACCCGGGGCGACGTGCATCCTAAGGCCCGCAAATGGCCTCTAATTCTATCTCCATTGCCACCTGGAATATCAATTCGGTTCGGCTGCGGCTGCCAATCGTCCAGCGCTTTCTCGAGGAGGAGGCGCCCGACGTCCTTTGCCTTCAGGAAATAAAATGCCAGGAGCACCAGTTCCCCTATGAACCGCTGACGGCCATGGGCTATGAATATGCGGCGGTGCATGGGCAGAAAGGCTATCACGGCGTCGCCACTGTCAGCCGAATCCCTATGCGCGAATTCTCGCGTCATGACTGGCAAGCCAATGGCGAGGCCCGCCATGTCGGTGTCGAGCTGCTCGACGCTAAGATCGGGACTGGCAAGGGCATGGTGGTAGAGAATGTCTATGTGCCGGCGGGCGGCGATGAACCCGACCGCGAGGTGAACCCCAAATTTGGGCAGAAGCTCGATTTTCTGGGCAGGATGACGGAATGGGCTGAGAAAATCGAACGCCCAACCATGATCGTTGGCGATTTCAATATCGCCCCGCTTGAAAGTGATGTTTGGAGCCATAAGCAATTGCTGAAAGTGGTCAGTCACACGCCATTAGAAGTCGAAACGCTGGAGCGTTTCAAACAAGCGCATGATTGGGTTGATCTTGGGCGCGAACATATCCGCGACCCAGAACGCTATTATAGCTGGTGGAGCTACCGTGCGAAGGATTGGAAGGCCAATGATCGTGGACGCAGGCTCGACCATATGTGGGCAAGCCCCGAATTGGCCAGACAGTCCGTTGGCCACCGCATTCGCGAAGATGCCCGCGATTGGGAAAAGCCTAGCGATCATATCCCGCTGATAACGGAGTTTTCGCTCTGACTGCTGCCAGCCCCTCACCATCCCGCCGGGTGGCGCAAGCGATAGATGCGCTGCGCCATGGCTGGCCGATTGCGATTGGCGAGGGACCAGTATTACTGCCGGTTGAGACAGCGGTTTCACCTGCGGCATCTGCCAATCTTATGCTGATTTCCGCCGCAAGGGCAGCAACGCTAAAGCTCGCCAACCAGCGCGAGGCGGCAGAACCGCATGCCCCTGTAATAATCCGAGGCGCCGAGCCATTTGAAATGGCCGAGGCAAGATCGATAGCCGACCCCGCGCTCGACTTGCATTCGCCCCTAAAGGGGCCGTTCAAAGCGGAGGAGTGCACCTGGACCAACACGGCAATCGCTGCTCTGGAGCTGGCCAGGATTGCCGGCATACTCCCTGCCTTCATGATCGACCCCAAGGAGTCTGGTGAAGTACACCAGCTTGAGATCGGCGATCTGAATGTTTGGGCGGAAAAGTCTCAGCTCTCCATCGCAACACGCGCGCGACTGCCAATTGCGGCCAATGAAGATACCGAGATTGTCGCCTTTCGCAGCGCCGATGATCTGCGCGAACATGTGGCGCTGGTGATCGGTGAACGCACGGGAGACAAGGAACCGCTAGTCCGCCTTCACTCCGAATGCCTCACCGGCGACATCTTGGGCAGCCTCAAATGCGATTGCGGGCCGCAGCTTGATGCTGCACTTGCCGCCATGTCCGAAGAGGCCGCAAACGGTGGATGGGGAGTGCTGCTTTATTTGCGACAGGAAGGGCGGGGCATCGGGCTCATCAACAAGCTGCGCGCCTATCGCCTGCAGGACCAGGGTTCCGATACGGTGGAGGCCA
>DMWU01000253.1 GCA_003483125.1 Erythrobacter sp.
GCCCACCTCGGTCCACGCGAGGCCGGTAACAGCGCCCACTTGCGCTTCATCTTCGGAAACGCCGTGCTTGAACTTCCGTACGCCGGCGAATTCGCCAAGATTATCTGGCGTAATCGTGATGCTGGTCGCTTCCTTCTCAAGGATCTTACGCAGGCTCTTGCGAGCAAGCCGTGCGATTTCCCGCTCAAGCGTACGAACGCCCGCTTCTCGCGTGTAATAGCGGATCAGGTCGCGCAGGCCATCTTCGGTCAGTTCGAACTCACCCTCTTTAAGCCCATGTGCTTCGACCTGCTTTGGGGTCAGGTGTCGCTTCGCAATTTCGACCTTTTCATCTTCGGTGTAACCTTCAAGCCGGATGATCTCCATGCGATCAAGCAGCGGCTGCGGCAGGTTGAGACTGTTTGCCGTGGTCACGAACATGATGTCCGAAAGATCGAGGTCGAGTTCCAGATAGTGATCCTGGAACTTGCTGTTCTGCTCGGGGTCGAGGACCTCTAGCAATGCAGAAGCCGGGTCGCCGCGGAAATCCTGTCCCAGCTTGTCGATCTCGTCGAGCAGGAAGAGCGGGTTCGACGCACCCGCCTTCTTCAGATTGTTGACGATCTTGCCGGGCATTGAGCCGATATAGGTCCGCCTGTGCCCACGAATTTCAGCTTCATCCCGAACACCGCCCAATGACTGACGCACAAATTTGCGGCCTGTCGCGCGGGCGATCGACTTGCCAAGCGAGGTCTTGCCCACGCCAGGAGGGCCAACGAGACAGAGGATCGGACCCTTCAGCTTGTTGGTGCGTGCCTGCACGGCAAGATATTCGATGATCCGGTCCTTGACCTTTTCAAGGCCATAATGATCCGCATCGAGGATCTCCTGCGCCTTCGAGATATCCTTTTTCAGGCGGCTCCTCTTGCCCCATGGCAGGCCCAGCAACACGTCGAGGTAATTGCGAATTACCGTCGCCTCAGCGCTCATCGGCTGCATGCTTTTCAGCTTCTTCAGCTCACTTTGCGCCTTGGTCTTGGCTTCCTTGGACAGCTTGAGCTTCTCGATCTTTTCGGTCAGCTCGGCAATTTCGTCGCCATCATCTCCATCGCCGCCGCCAAGCTCGCTCTGGATCGCCTTGAGTTGTTCATTGAGGTAATATTCGCGCTGGGTCTTTTCCATTTGCCGCTTCACACGGCCACGGATCTTGCGCTCGACCTGCAGGACAGAAAGCTCGCCCTCCATGAATGAAAGCACCATCTCGAGACGCTTGAGCGGGCTTGCCTCGGTCAACAGTGACTGCTTGTCGGCAACCTTGGTGTTGAGCGCAGCTGCGATTGTGTCCGCCAACTCGCTGGCATCATCAACATCGCCAAGATCGGTGGAGGAATCTTCGCCTAGCTTCTTGTTAAGCTTGGCATATTCGCCAAACTGCTGGACAACTTGCCGCATCAGAGCGGTCACTTCGTTGCCCGATACCGTTCGCGGCTCCTCAATCTCGACTTCGGCAAGCACGTGATCATCCTGCGCGCTCAATGAACTGAGCTTGGCGCGGTCCTTGCCCTCGACCAGCACGCGAACCGTCCCATCAGGCAGCTTCAGCAATTGCAGCACCTGCGCCACAACGCCCATGTCGTACAGGTCGTCACGCTCAGGATCGTCGCAAGACGGATCAAGCTGGGAAAGCAGGTAGATATCCTTGCTGTCTTCCATCGCCGCTTCCAGCGCGGCGACAGATTTCTCGCGCCCCACAAAAAGCGGGACGACCATGCCCGGGAATACGACAATGTCGCGAAGGGGAAGAAGGGGGTAAGTCTGTGTCATCAATTATCCGTTTTAGCCAAATTGGCCCTGTTATGCCGTCAATATGGGTATGCGTGGGCGCGCCCGCAATGCACCGCGGGAATTGACTTGTGGATTTGACTGGTTTTTGCAGCGCTAATTGCGGAAGCTAGGATCAATCCGATCAAGCTTGCGCAGCAATGCTGGCCAGGCGAGGCCATTGGCAATCATTCCAATGCCCGCAGTCGGCGTCTGCGATTTGACCTTTTCGGGCGTGCCTTGAGGCGGATTGTGCAGTCCGTCACGCCCGGCCGAGAGCATCTTGACCTGCGCATCGCATGCCCGCTCAAGGAAGTAGAGGCGCAAGAAGCACTCGCCCACCGTCTTTCCGATTGCCAGAGTGCCGTGATTGCGCAGGATCATGACATGCTTGTCGCCCATATCTTCAATCAGACGCTCACGCTCTTCGAGGTCGGTCGCGATGCCTTCATACTCGTGATAGGCGATATCGTGCCGTGCAATCATGGCGGTCTGAGTATGCTCCATCAGGCCATCGGCCATGGCGCTTACCGCCTGACCTGCCGGCGTATGGAGATGCATAACTGAATGCGCATCTTCGCAGTTCATATGCAGCGCGGAATGGATCGTGAAGCCTGCCGGATTTACGGGATGCGGGGAAGGAATGACCGGCTGCCCCTCAACATCGATCTTGACGAGCGAAGAGGCAGTAATTTCTTCGAACATCATGTCATAGGGGTTGATGAGGAAGTGATGCTCTGGCCCCGGCACGCGGGCTGACAGATGAGTGAAGATCAAATCATCCCATCCATAAAGCGCCACCAGCCGATACGCCGCAGCCAGATCGACGCGGACCTGCCATTCCTCATCGGAAACCTGCGCGCGGATATCGGCGTCGCTGCCGCTTGCATCCTTGTTCATCAGCGTGGCCATATCAATCTCCCTCGAATCCGTTTCAAACGGCCACTAGCACGATTTGCGCTTAACCCATACCTGGCAGATTAAAGCCTGGTGGCAGGCCTATGCCGCCCTGGATTTTGCGCATTTCTTCTGAAGAAACACGGTCTGCCTTGTCGCGCGCATCGTTGAAAGCAGCGGTAACGAGGTCTTCGACCATCTGCTTTTCTTCAGGCTTCATCAGGCTCTCATCGATTTCAACACCCAGTATGCGCCCCTTGGCGCTGGCACGGACTTTTACCATGCCACCACCCGATTGGCCCTCCACCTCGATTGAATCGAGTTTGGCCTGCATGTCATTCATCTGGGTCTGGATGGTTTCGGCAGCCTTCTGGGCCGCCTGCATCATCTCTTCCATCGATTTCATCGTACTGATCCTATCTGTTCCACTTACCGCCAGCCTGTGCGAGTTTTTCATTAGCGTCCACCAATTCGGCGTCTGGGAAGGCTTCGAATGCTGCCTTCACCATCGGATGCTCCCGCAGTTGGGCATCAGCATCTTGCTTCGCCGCTTCGACCTGCTCGCGCAATGTAGGTGCTGCATCGCCCTCGCCAAGCTCTACCTGCCAACGCTTGCCTGTAAGTTTGAAAAGAGCATCGCGAATTTCCGGTCCCGGGTCGTCTGCCAGGCCGCCTGATGCGCGATAGACCAGCTTTCCATCCGAAAGCTCGATCACTGCGATCCAATCACGCATTAGCTGGGCAATGCGCAGCTGACCTGCATCGTCGATCTGCTGTACCAATTGTCCCCAATCAAGGGCTTGTGAAGATGAAGCATTGCCCGAAGCGCCACCTGCTTCTGAAGCAGGGGCGACTGCGACGCCTTTCTCAGCCAGTTCTTCGATCTTCTTCGCGAGCTTTCCGGGATCGGGCATATCGGCTGCGTGCATCACACGCAGCAGCGCCATCTTGGCCGATACAAGCGGGTCGGGCGCTTGCCTCACCTCTTCATGACCCTTGAGCAATAACTGCCAGAGTCGATGGAGCTGCCCCGCCGAAAGCCGCTGCGATAACCCATTCAGTTCCGCGCGCTCGTCTTCGGTGGGTGCCTGGGCATCGCTGCCGGATACTTGCGCTACCGTGATCCTGTGGGTGAGGTTCATCAATCCCCGCATCAGCGCCAATGGTTCGACGCCAAGCGCATATTGATCCTCGATAGCCGCGAGCATTTCTTTGCTCTCGCCACCAATCATCAGCGTGAAAAGGCGACGTTGAGCACCCTTATCAGCTAGCCCCAGCATGTCGCGCACACGCTCTGCAGAAACCTTGCCTTCCGCATCCAGGTCCGCGTGCGCGATCGCCTGATCCAGTATCGACAGGCCATCGCGCGCCGAGCCTTCCGCTGCATTGGCGATGATGTGGAGTGCCTCTTCCTCGGCCTCCACGCCTTCTTTGACGCAGATCTCGCCATAATGCTTCTGCAACAGCTCTGCAGGTATGCGGCGTAAGTCAAAACGCTGGCAACGGCTGAGCACCGTCACCGGCAGTTTCTCAACCTCTGTAGTCGCGAACAGGAATTTTACATGCGCGGGCGGTTCTTCCAGTGTCTTGAGCAATGCATTAAAAGCATTGCGACTGAGCATGTGGACTTCGTCGATGATGTAAATCTTGTAGCGCGCCGAGACGGCAGCGTAACGAACCGCCTCGATAATCTCGCGCACATCATCAACGCCAGTATGCGAGGCGGCATCCATTTCGATAACATCAATATGGCGTCCTTCGGCAATCGCCTGGCATGGATCGCACTCACCACACGGATCGATCGTCGGCCCACCCTGCCCATCGGTACCGACGCAATTGAGAGCCTTGGCAATGAGGCGGGCGGTCGATGTTTTGCCCACGCCGCGGACACCTGTCATCAGGAAGGCATGCGCCAACCTGGCACGTTCGATCGCGTTGGCAAGCGTGCGCACCATCGGTTCCTGCCCGATTAGTTCGCTAAAAGTCTGCGGGCGGTATTTGCGCGCAAGAACTCGATAAGGCTGTGCAGTCACCTGGCCTTCGGCCACCTGCGGTGCATCTGCTGTAGGCTCAGGCGTGGGCTCAGGAGCGGGATCGCCAAACATGGCAGATTGACCAGCGGCCTCCATATCGGCTGCGCTCGGCGCGAGATCCTCTTCTTCAGGCTTATCGGATTGGGAATCGGACATCGAGTTCATCCTATAAGCTGTCTCACCATTTGTCGAAGATTGACAGCAGCGCACGATATTGCCTTTATAGGCTGATGGAGGTGGGCAATATCGGCATAGTTCAAGGGCGGATGACCGCCGATTTTTCTGGGCCGCTAGTGGTCTTCGTGATC
>DMWU01000073.1 GCA_003483125.1 Erythrobacter sp.
CCACCTCTTCGCCGACCCGGTTGCGGTGGTGCTCGGCTTCGAGCGGGTGGTTGGCAATCGCCTTGCCGTCGCAGGTGGTAGGCTGAGCGGCGAACTGATTGGGACGATCACCGATAGCAGTGTGAAGAAGGCTGCGTTGGAAGAGGAGATCGCGCAGTTGGGCAATGGGGCAATCTCATTGGCCATGGGTGATGGCGCGAACGATATTCCTATGCTGCTGGCAGCTGATTACAGCATTGCATACTATGGCAAGCCAAAGGCGAAGGAGGCAGCCGATGGCTGGATTGACAATGGCGATCTGACTGCTGTCCTTAAGCTGTTCGGCATTCCCCAGAATGACTGGGTGACGGGCTAAGCGTCGGTCGAGGCCGCCTTTGCAGCCTGACCCGTTGCGCGTTGTTTGCGCCAGGCCATGATCCGCAAGGCTAGCCCCCCGATAGAAAGCATAAGCAGTATTCCGCCCGCCTGTCGTAGTTCAGGGTCCATACTTTTGCCGATATAGGCCAGAGTGAACACAGCCCATATCAAGTACATCCCGGTTTTGTGCAGGCGTTTCCAATTCTTCCCGAGCGCCTTGTATGCCCACGGCCAGGATGTTGCTGCCATGGCATAGATCACGACGTAGATTGCAGCTCCCGGCAGCAATCCCAAAAGGTTCATTTCCTCTGGAGAGGCGTTGATGAATTTCAGCAATGCGTAGAGGTGCACTGTATGTGCAGCGGCAAAAGCCAGCCCCCACCACTTCCGGTTTCGCATCAGCGAGCGTGAGATTTGCCCGGGACGTAACACTACAAGCGATGATGCGATAAAAGCTATCAGGAAGAAGGGGAATCCGGCCCTTGCTGTCCAGCGCGATGCCAGTTGCCAGCGTTCAAAATCTTCACCGCCCGCATTCAGAGCAGCGTTCATTAAGAAAAGTGCGACCGCCGCGGCCACAATTATGGGCCAGAATTTGGGCATGTTTTTATCCTCTCTTTGCGAGAGAGGCTACAGCCAGCTGGCGATTTGTTCCAGCGGCTTCTTCCTCACGGCGTGGGTAGGGACCGTCGCACCTTCTTCCGGCTTGCCAACAACTACGATCATCATCGGCTTTTCATACTCGGGCCGTCCGCAAATATTGCGCAGGAAACCCATGGGGGAAGGGGTGTGGGTCAGCGTGGCGCAGCCTGCCTCATGCAAGCAGGTAATCAGCATGCCGCAGGCAATGCCGACGCTCTCATTCACGTAGTAATTCTGCGTTTTACCATCTTCTTCGATCCCGCCCTTGCGCTGGGCAAAAACCACGATCAGCCACGGGGCTGTCTCAAGAAATGGTTTGTCCGGATCGGTTCCAAGCGGGCTAAGCGCCTCAAGCCATTCGTCGCTGGCCTTGCCAGCGTAAAAGGCCCGTTCTTCCTCTTCCGCGGCTTCGCGGATTGCGCGTTTGATCTCCGGCGATGAGATGACCGCGAAATGCCATGGTTGGTGGTTTGCGCCATTGGGCGCGGTACCTCCGGCTTCGATTGCGGCCTCGATCACTTCGCGCGGAATTGTCTCGTCAGAGAAATAGCGGCAAGTACGCCTTTGCTTAATCTTGTCGCGAAATGCACTCGCTCGCTCGATGCGCTCTTCGTCGGTCAAATCGGGAAGCGAGTAAGGGATTGCGTCATGCTCTTTCATGATTGTCGCTATCCACTTTTCTTGCGGTGAAGTGAAGCATTTCCTCGACCAGGGCGTGGACATGTTATTAACAATCTTGTAAGTTGCGTAGCGCTATGTAGATTGCACGCGCAGGAGAATAGCATGTCAGTAATGGAAAGGCCGCTCGTCCACGCGGACCGCAAGCTCAATAGTTTCCAGCCGATCAAGGCATGGAAACATTTTCGTAAGCTCGTCGCTGACAAGGAAGATACCGAGCAGGTCTTCCATATTATCGAGGCGCTCAAGGGCCGTAAGAACCACATGCGCGCGGTTGATTTCATTAAGTCAGATCAGGGGCAGTCATTGATGCGCCGCGGGAATGACCTTCCTGCCATGCTTGATGACCATGCGCGTTGGTCAGACTGTGGGCCCAATACTGTTGCCCAACACTATATCCGCTTTATGGAACGTGAAGGATTGAGTGCTGCAGGCTTGGTGGAAGAAAGCCATAAATGGCTTCCCTCGGACAAGCGTCCGCAGGACCAGATCGAATGGTATTTTGAGCGTTTGCGCGACACGCATGACCTTTTCCATGTCCTCACCGGATATGGCCGTGACGGCCTGGGCGAGGGATGCCTGTTGGGATTCAGCTATGAGCAGAGTCCCAATTTGGGCATTCTGTTCATTGCCTATGCCGGCAATCGCGAGATGCGCAAGCAGACAGGCACCAAGGCACCGATCCTGGAAGCGTTGCGAGAGGGGCGCAGGCTTGGCCGCGCCGCGAAGCATCTGGCGCATCAGGAGGTCGAAAGCCTCATGCGCGAAGATATTGACGAAGCACGCAAGCGGTTAAACCTGAGTGAGCCGGTGATCTACAAGCAATGCCTTGAGATACTTGAGGCGGAGGGGCATTTGTCCGACGATCTTCTCGCGCCCCAACAAGTGCAAGCGCAAGCCGCCTAAATCGCCTGCATGGCGCAGTCTATGCTATCGACAGTCACATGCCATAGGCCCCCCAGGCCAAGTCCGCGAACCCACCATTTGGGCATGGCAATCATCACCGCGTAGACAATTGCCGCTTCCCATCCGTGAAGGAGGTGGAAGCCAATGCTACAACGATTGGGATCGAAAATTGGATCGGCCAATAGATGGTCGAGATCGATCAGGTTCGCAGCGGCAATGACCAAGCCAACTTTGATCCAGCGATCACGCCAGAGAATAGCCGCAATCGCAAACGGGATCAGCCAATGGCCACCATAATTGACTATCGGCTGGAGCAGATCCACGATTTGGCCGTTTTAGGCTTCCATCCAGTCGCGGAAGAAGCTTTGATGTGCCTGGCGTAGTTCGGCGATGCCAATCTTCGTACCATTCACGTTTATTGAATCACCGCCGATGGTGCCAATGACTTCGTGTGGGACTTCCGAGCGATCTAATGGCGCGTTTGCAGGGAATGTAACGAGGTAGCGGGACTGGCTTTCGTTGAATGCGAACCAGGTGTCCATTGCATCCAGTTCGACGCCTATACCAGCGGCCATCGCCATTTCCGCAACTGCTACGATCAATCCGCCATCGCTTATGTCGTGAACTGCGTTTACTTTACCGTCTGCGACCAAGCGGCGGACCAGTTCGCCATTGAAACGCTCGTCGCCCAAATCAACAACTGGTGGCGCTCCGTCGCGATTGCCTATTATTTCACGAAGCCATAGAGATTGCCCAAGCTCCGGATAGCAAGGTCCGATAACTGCAATCTTGTCGCCTTCATTCTTAAAGCCCATCGTCATCATCTTCGAATAATCATCGATGATGCCAACACCGCCAATTGCGGGGGTTGGGAGGATGGCTGAGCCGCCCCCCGTCGCCTTGCTTTCATTGTAGAGGCTGACATTGCCACTCACGATTGGGAAATCGAGCGCGCGGCAGGCTTCACCCATACCCTCCAGCGCATGGACGAACTGGCTCATGATTTCGGGACGTTGAGGATTGGCGAAGTTGAGGCAATTGGTCACTGCCAGCGGCCGTGCACCAACCGCGCAGAGGTTACGATATGCCTCGGCAATTGCCTGTTTCCCGCCTTCATACGGGTCCGCATAGACATAGCGCGGCGTGCAATCGGTGCTGATTGCCAGCGCCTTTTTCGTGCCATGAACGCGCACAACACCGGCATCGCCGCCCGTTTGCAGCGTGTCGCCCATCACCTGGCTGTCATACTGCTCCGAAATCCAGCGGCGACTGGCAAGATTGGGGCTGGCCATCAGCTTTAAGAGGTCCGCGCCGATATCTCTGCTCTCGGACACTTCGTCGAGCGGTTTGACCTGCGCCCAAGTTTTATATTCCTCTTTAGAGAGATAAGGGCGATCATATTCGGGCGCATCTGCGGCGAGGGGTCCAAGCGGAATGTCGCATACGACCTCACCGCCGAATTCCAGCACCATATGCTGGCTATTGGTAACTTCACCAATCACAGCGAAGTCCAGTTCCCACTTTTCGAAAATCGCCGCGGCCATCTTTTCCTTGCCGGGCTTGAGCACCATCAGCATGCGCTCCTGGCTCTCGCTCAGCATCATTTCATAGGGCGTCATTCCCTCCTCACGACATGGCACCTTGTCCATATCGAGGCGGATACCCGCCTTGCCGTTTGTCGCCATCTCGACGCTCGAAGAAGTTAGGCCCGCTGCACCCATGTCCTGGATTGCGACAATCGCATCGGTCGCCATCAGTTCGAGACATGCTTCAATCAGCAGTTTCTCTGTAAATGGATCGCCCACCTGTACGGTTGGGCGCTTGGCCTCTGCATCTTCTTCAAAGTCAGCACTTGCCATGGTCGCACCATGAATACCGTCTCGGCCAGTCTTTGATCCGACATAGACGATAGGGTTTCCGACCCCAGTCGCCGCAGAATAGAAAATCTTGTCAGCATCGGCGACGCCGACTGTCATCGCATTGACGAGGATGTTGCCGTCATACGCCTCGTGGAAATTGGTCTCTCCGCATACGGTCGGCACGCCCACGCAATTGCCATATCCGCCGATGCCGGCAACCACGCCCTTAACCAGGTGCTGCATCTTGGGGTGTTCCGGACGTCCGAAACGCAGGGCATTGGCATTGGCAACCGGACGGGCGCCCATGGTGAAGACATCTCGCAATATGCCGCCAACACCTGTCGCTGCGCCCTGATAGGGCTCGATGTAGCTGGGGTGGTTGTGGCTCTCCATCTTGAAGATGGCCGCCTGGCCATCACCAATATCGATCACGCCAGCATTCTCGCCGGGACCGCAGATCACCCATGGCGCCTCTGTCGGCAGCTTCTTGAGGTGAAGGCGCGAAGATTTGTAAGAGCAATGCTCGCTCCACATCACCGAGAAGATGCCGAGTTCCACAAGGTTTGGTTCGCGGCCTAGCGCATGCAGGACACGCTCATATTCATCGGGCGAGAGCCCGTGTTGCTCAACGATCTCGGGTGTGATCTCGGACTCGATAGTAGCCATGGCTGCGCCCTTAGCGATGACGGTCCCAAATCGCTAGTCCTGAGCGTACATATGCGCGCGAGTTCTCCCCACCCGCCATGCCGCCAAGGTCGTAGGGGACAATTTCCGTTAGCTAGCCATGCTGCGAATGCTGGCCTCCAAAGCTTAGCGCGCCAATATGTCTTCGCCTTCATCGACGAAGCGTTGCATTCGCTTCATCGCTTCGCCGTTGGCTGTGAGTGTCAGCAGGAAATTTTCAGCAGCACTGAGAGTGCCTTCTTCGAGCGTTTCGCCCGAAGCAACCTGCGCGGCCATTTGTTTGATCGAGGCCAAGGCAACTGGCGAAAGGGTGGCGAGATCTTTCGCAATTTCCATCGCAGTTGCCACCGCATCGTCGCCCAATTCATCGACCAGGCCAATCCTGTGCGACTCTTCCGGGCCAATCACTCTGCCACGGAGCGCCATTTCTTTTGCCCGCGTTATGCCAACAACCCTTGCGAGCATCTGCATGCCGCCAAGGCCCGGAACAATTCCCAATCGGGCTTCGGGCAGGCCAATAGTGTAGTCACCTCTGGAGGCCACGCGGATATCGCAGCCCAGGGCAAACTCACAGCCGCCCCCCATGCACGTGCCATTAATCGCGGCAATGAGCGGCTTTGGGCAAGCCAGCATACGATCGAGCAGGTCGTAAACTGGCGTTTCGGAGCGAGGAGGGGCCGGGCCGCTCTCCGAGCCTGCATTGCGGACTGCATGCCCCATCGCCAGGATTTCCTTCACATCGTAATGACGGATGAAAACCCCTTCTACTCCGCCGGTGAAGACAATCGCTTTGACCTCTTCGTCATCGACTGCCGCCGCAAAATATTCGACCAACTCAGCGCATACGATCGAGTCCATATACCCGCGCGGCGGGTTCGTGATTGTCAGCAGCCGAACGCCATCCGAATCTTCAGATTTGATCTTTGCACTCATGGCTTCTGCAATCGTAATGCAACCATCGCTGCGATCGTGCTGGTGGTTGCAGTCGCGAACGCGCCCCAAGCGATATCCATTAAGCTGATATGCGTTGCCCAGACCTTGAACACGGCCTGACTAGTCAGGTCGAAAGTTGCATAGCAAAGCGCACCCAATAGTGCACCGTTGACCGTCGCTGCCTTCACCAGGCCGCTTTCAAGCGCTGGCTTGACTGCAAACCAGACCATTCCGGCAAGATAGAGAAGGTAGAATGCGGCCGCAGCACCAATGTTGATCTCTTCGGCCATTATTTCGCCGATCACAGGCGCATACAGGTTGGGCCCGGCCCAATTAAGCCACATTGCGTCTAATATTCCGAATGCAACTCCGGCAGTGACGTAAGCGATTATCCAGCGCATTTTGATCCCCCCGTTTCCGATCCTAGCTTGACCGGCAGTGCCTTGGCGGTCAATGCTCCATTGATGCAGGAGGACAGGGACATCGCCGATAACAGCCAAAATAGCGAGATGAGCTTCGAACAGGCACTTGCCGCGCTTGAAGAAATCGTAGCGCGCCTTGAAAGCGGGTCGGTACCGCTAGACGAGTCGATATCCCTTTATGAAAAGGGGGAGGAACTGCGTAAGCAATGCCAGGCCC
This sequence comes from Erythrobacter sp., assembly GCA_003483125.1. Taxonomy (GTDB): domain Bacteria; phylum Pseudomonadota; class Alphaproteobacteria; order Sphingomonadales; family Sphingomonadaceae; genus Erythrobacter. The sequence goes on from DMWU01000073.1 coordinate 6,699, forward strand.
GGCTCGACGCTGCGCAACAGCGCATCGAGAAGATCGTTACCGACCGCGAAGGAAATGCAACTGGAACCGCGCCCTTAGACGGCGATGGATAGCTAGCGATGCCGTCTATTCTCGAAGCGGATCTGCTGGCCGATCGGTTTAAGCGCATCCAGCGCGAGGTTGATGCTGCCTTCGATGCGAGCCTGGAGGTCCCTTCTGATGCCCGCAGCCGCTTGGTCGAGGCTATGCGCTACGCCGCGATCGGCGGCGGCAAACGTGTTCGACCGCTTCTTGTTGTAGCCACTACAGAATTGCTCGGGGTCAATCGCGAAAGCGCACTGCGTGTCGGCTGTGCGATCGAGGCGATCCATGTCTACTCGCTGATCCACGATGATTTGCCATGTATGGATGATGACGACCTGCGTCACGGGAAGCCAACTCTTCATCGTGCTTTTGATGAGGCGACAGCGGTTCTTGCTGGCGATGCCTTGCATGGTTTGGCATTCGAGATTCTTGCTGATCCCGAAACAAGCAACGATCCTTTCACTCGTGCAGAATTGGTCGCGACGCTGGCGCAGGCAAGCGGCATGAACGGGATGGCTGGCGGGCAAATGATGGACATGGCCGCTGACGGGGAGGAATTCGATCTCCATACGATTACTCGTCTGCAGCAGCTCAAGACCGGGGCATTGCTCGCCGCGTCGGTCGAGATGGGAGCGATCCTGGGCCACATCCCGCCAGAGGGGCGCTCGCATTTGCGAGCCTATGCCCGCGATATCGGCCTTGCGTTCCAGATTGCCGATGATTTGCTTGATCACGAAGGGGATGCGGCAAAGGCGGGCAAGGCCGTACGCAAGGATGCCGACAGCGGAAAGGCCACGTTTGTTAGCCTGATGGGCGCGGAAAAGGCGCGTGAGCAGGCTAATGTGCTTGTCGATCAGGCAATTGGACATTTGACGAGCTATGGTAAAGATGCGCAGCTTCTGTGTGCCTTGGCCCGATTTATTGTAGAGAGAGACAGGTGAATTCCGATATGTCAGAACGCATTGGCATCTATCCTGGGACTTTTGACCCAATTACGCTGGGCCATGCCGATATTATCCGGCGCGGCAGCAAACTCGTCGACAAGCTGATTATCGGCGTAACAACCAATCCTTCAAAGAATCCCATGTTTTCGACCGAAGAGCGGCTTGCCATGGTTGAGCGCGAGGTAGCCAGCCTGGGCCTCGATAATGTCGAGGTTGTAGGCTTCAATGCATTGCTGGTTAAATTCGCGCGCAGGCAGGGTGCCAATGTCATCATTCGCGGGCTGCGCGCCGTGGCTGATTTTGAGTACGAATATCAAATGGCGGGCATGAACCAGCAACTCGACGATGAAATCGAAACCGTATTCCTGATGGCGGATGTCTCGCTCCAGCCAATTGCTTCCAAATTGGTCAAGGAAATTGCCCTTTTCGGGGGCGATATTACGCCATTTGTCAGCGAAGCCGTAAGGCAGGATGTGAATGCAAAAGTCGAAGAGCGGGGCCAACTGGGCGATTATTGATCCATGCGGCCTGCGAAATGATGCAAGTTGTGCATCCAAATGCGATCATTCATTGCAGTGACAGTCGGGCCTCGCTAGACCGCAGCCAAATTCAGTCGATCCAATATTTGTGAAGGTCACGATGTTCAAAACCACTCTTGCATCTATTGCCAGCCTTGCCGTTCTTGCGATGCCGCTAGCCGTGCAGGCCCAGGACGACGATGTTGAGGAGGCTACGGAAACCCCGCGGACTTTCCCGCCGGTAAACTTTAATATCGGTGAAGATCCTGAGAATGTCTGGCTGCTCGACCTATCGAATGGCGAACGTGTTGCCATTCGCCTTATGCCCGAATGGGCACCTAGTCATGTTGAGCGGATCAAGAATCTCACCCGCCAGGGCTTCTACGATGGCGTGGTTTTTCACCGCGTGATTGAAGGCTTCATGGCCCAGGGCGGCGACCCAACAGGCACGGGGCAGGGCGGCTCTCAACTTCCTGATCTTGAGGAAGAATTTAACGCGATGCCGCATGTGCGCGGGACCGTTTCAATGGCGCGTGCCGCTGATGAGAACAGTGCGAACAGCCAGTTCTTTATCGTATTCTATCCGCGTTTCTCGCTCGATAAGCGCTACACCAATTTCGGACGCGTGATTTCTAACATCGCCGGCGTCGATGCAATCAATCGAGGCGAGCCGCCGGTTGATCCCACTCGGATCCTGCAGGCCTCAGTTGCCTCTGATGGCAAGGCGGAACCAGTGCCGGCACCGGTTGAGGAAGAAGAAGAGATCAAGGCGGATCTCCTAAATGCTCCGCTTGAAGAGTAGGCTTTTCAAAACGCGCTGCTGCGCCTAGTTGCGCACGCCATGCGTGTTGACCTGTTTGATTTTGAACTCCCGCAAGAGCTGATCGCATTGCGTCCGGCACGGCCGCGCGATTCAGCACGGATGCTGCTCGTACCAGGTGCAGGCGAGTTTGAAGATCATGTGGTTAGTGACCTTCCGCAGCTGCTTAATCCGGGCGACGTGCTGGTATTCAACGATACCCGCGTGATCCCGGCGCAACTTGAAGGGCGTCGCGGTGAAGCAAGGATTGGCGCGACATTGCACAAACGGGTCGATCTGCGCCGTTGGCAGGCCTTTATCCGTAACGCCAAGCGGCTGCGCGAAGGCGATCTAATCGAATTCGGAGGCGGCGTATCGGCCATTGCCGAGACCAAGCACCAGGATGGATCCTTCACACTGGGCTTTCAGGGCGATGAGCCGGTCGAGGTCTTGCTGGAAAGGGCGGGGCGCATGCCTTTGCCGCCCTATATCGCGGGCAAACGCGAGACCGATGAACAGGACCGCGAGGACTACCAGACCATGTTTGCCGAGCGTGAGGGCGCAGTCGCCGCACCTACGGCCGCTTTGCACTTTACCCCGGAATTGGTTGCCGCGCTAAATGAAGCAGGAATTCAGCAGGAAACGCTCACGCTTCACGTTGGTGCGGGGACTTTCCTGCCGGTAAAGGCCGAAGATACCGAGAACCACGAGATGCATGCGGAATGGGGCCGGATTGAGCCTGAGACTGCTAAACGCCTCAACCAGGTGCGAGCGTCGGGAGGACGGATTATTTCTGTGGGTACCACCTCGCTACGCTTGCTTGAAAGTGCTGCTAGCGACGATGGCGTGATTGAGCCGTTTGAAGGCGATACGTCCATCTTCATTACGCCAGGTTATCGGTTCAAGGCGATTGATGGCCTGATGACGAATTTCCACCTGCCGAAATCGACACTGTTTATGCTGGTCAGCGCGTTAATGGGTGTGGAACGCATGCATGCAGCCTATGCACACGCGATCAAAGCTGGCTATCGGTTCTATTCTTATGGTGACTCTTCGCTGCTGTTACCTCAAGAATGAAAAGTTGCAGCATGCAATGCCCATTCCTAGCAAGTGTGCTGGCGCAATTCAGGAGCCTGCCTTGAGCGAACCCATTCTGGAGATTTCCGGCCTTTCCAAGACTTATGCCGGTGGGATCAAGGCGCTCGACAATGTCGACCTGACTATTCGCAAGGGTGAGATTTTCGCGCTTCTGGGGCCAAATGGCGCGGGAAAGACGACGCTGATCGGCGCGGTCTGTGGACTTGTGCGACCAAGCGGTGGACAGATAAATGCCTTTGGCGCGGATCTGGCAAGCCATTGGCGTGACGCAAGGGCACGCATTGGCCTCGTCCCTCAAGAGCTTTCAACCGATATGTTCGAGCAGGTCCAACGGGCGGTCACCTATTCGAGGGGTCTGTTTGGTAAGCCGGCCAATAAGGATCGCATCGAAGAAATCTTGCGTAGCCTTAGCCTTTGGGACAAGCGCAAATCGCAAATCCGCGAGCTTTCGGGTGGGATGAAGCGCCGCGTTTTGATCGCCAAGGCCATGTCGCACGATCCCGACCTGCTATTCCTCGACGAACCTACCGCAGGCGTTGATGTCGAATTGCGCAAAGATATGTGGAAGCTCATCGCCGAAATGCGGCAGCGGGGCGTTACGATCATCCTCACCACGCACTACATCGAGGAAGCCGAAGAAATGGCTGACCGTGTCGGGATCATCAACGGGGGCAAGATCCTGATGGTCGACGAAAAACAGGCGATGATGGCACGCCTCGGCCGGACCGAAGCGGTAATCGAATTGGCAAAGCCAATCGATGCTTTACCCGATGCATTGGCGGATTTCCCGGTCGAGATTTGGGCCGACGGATCGCAGCTTTGCTATCGCGGAGGAGATGGCACTGGCACAGGTCGTTCTGAAGTGGCGGAGCTGACCAAGAGGCTGACGGCAGCGGGGATCGACTATACCGGGATCGACATTCATGATTCCTCTTTGGAAGATATCTTCGTTGACCTCGTCGGTAATGGCGCAGCAACATCGCAGTCGCAGGTGGCAAAATGATTGGGTTCAACTGGCGCGGCGCCTGGGCGATTTACACCAAAGAGCTGATGCGGGCGTTCCGCACGGCCTTCCAATCGATCCTTTCGCCCGTACTCACGACCTCGCTTTTCATTTTGGTCTTCGGATCGGTGATGGGCAGTCGCATCAATGTGCCGGACGGTGTGGAGTATGGCGCATTCATTATACCGGGATTGCTTTTGCTGACATTGCTGGGCGAGAGCACCTCCAACGCCAGTTTTGGCATCTACATGCCAAAGTTCACCGGTACAATCTACGAACTACTGTCTGCGCCGGTCGGTGTGGCAGAGACTCTGATTGGATTTGTAGGGGCCGCGGCTACCAAGAGCCTGCTGCTTGCCGCAATTATCCTGCTGACAGCCAGGATTTTTGTCGATTACGACATTGTTCATCCGATTTATGCGATCTTCTTCATAATGCTGG
>DMWU01000142.1 GCA_003483125.1 Erythrobacter sp.
TTTCGATCTTGTGCACTAATAGGTGCTTTCCGTCGGGAGAAACTTGAACCGAATTGACTATTGATCGCAACGCCCAGACGTCGACTGGTATTGAACCAGTATTTTGGGCGGAAGTGACCGCTGGCATGAAGCTCATTACCGCCAATACCAATCCAGAAATCGTTGCAAACGCGAGCCCCTTGAACTTGTTCATCATAATCTCTTCAAGTTAGAAATTGCGCGGATCTTAAAGACGAAGGCGGCCCCATCGAAATACGGACCTTGGTGAAGGTAACGTAAGCGATGGAGCCGCCTTAAGGACTAATTAAACCTGAACGTAATCAGAATTCATATTGAGCCGAGAAAAAGAACTCGCGGCCGTCATAATCATAACCGTTACCAATCGCGGTATTCGCGATTGCCAGAACTTCGCTACTGTCCACCAATGGTGGCGGAGTGTCGAAGATATTGTCGACACCAGCAAGGAAGGTCCAACGATCAGCGGTATAACGAATTGATGCACTGTGCAGGTATTGCGCTTTGGCAAAGCCGACGTCTCGGCAGAAAAGCCCATCGCCGGCAACGTTGGCCGTTCCATCGCCCAAGCACGTGTCGCTGATGAAGCCGGTTCCAAGGTTTCCGAAGGCGTCGTCAAATTCGTCAATGCCCGCCGGGTCTTGTTCGACCGGACCCGTATAGCGAATCTGCCAACTAAGGCGGAATTGATCGACATCGGCTGTCAATGTTGCCCGACCAGTCCACTTTGGCAAGCTGAATTCGCCTGCATCATCATCGAAAGTAGTTTCGCCATTATCGTTGATAAACAATGAGCTGCGCTCAATCAAATGGTTGGCACGGACATTGAGGCCAAAATCTACAAGCTTGCCAAAAAGCGATACCTCTTTGCCAAATGTGGCATTGAAGTCCATCCCACGAACGCTTTCTTGGTTAAGATTGATGAATCCAGAAGCCACGTCGGACACGAGAAGCCGCGTGGAATCTGGATCGGTATCGTATGAAAGCCGGTCACAGAATCTACTACGCTGTCCGTCATCCCGCGTGAAGCAGTCGTTGATGATGAACTGAGAAGATGGCTCAACGATCGAGTCTTTCAACTTGATGTCGTAGTAATTGTAACCGAGGCTGACATCCCATCCGTCACCAAAAGTCTCTTCAAAAGCGAAGCCGGCAGTGATTGACCGTGAGGTCTCAGGGTCAATATCCAGGCTGCCGCCTGTCGTAATTTCTACACTCTGAAACTGAATTGTGCCCAATCCTTGACTATCGATACCAACCCGGGTCGGGTCGCGGCCTTCACGAATACAGTTCTCCAAAATCACGGGATCACGAAGGTCCAGTGATGGATCATATCCACCTCCAAGTGCATTATATGCCGCATCGGGCACCGCACATGGATCGAACAAAGTTAGAAATCCTGACTGGCCATTGAGGAAGTTCTCACGCAGATTTGGTGCGCGGAAAGAGGTGCCATAGCTGAACTTAAGAAGGAGCGGATCAACTGGGCGCCAGATACCTTTGATCGAGTAAGTATAATTGGTGCCATAGAACTCATCGTCCGTAATACGGCCTGAGAAGTTCATGTTGAGCTCACGCACCCATGGCTTATCAGCCATTAGTGGAACGTCAATTTCGCCAAAGGCCTCCATGGTTCGTTTATCGCCTACGGCCCCCTTGTCAGCGAAGAAACCAAAGAAAAGACCATTGGATGCAACGGCATCAGGCAATGAATTGATCTCGTCGCGACGATACTCCACGCCAAGAACAGCGCCTACCGGACCGGCGGGCAGATCAATCAGGTCACCCGTAACAAAGGCAGAAGCAACGATCTGCTCGTAAGTAGTATCGAAGCTACGAATTCCGAAGACGTACTCACGTTCTGCAGCAGTAGCAAAATCACCGATACCACCCGCACCCAAAACACTAGGAGCGAACAGGTTTACAGCCGTACATCCTTGAGCAAGGTCAGGCATCGCCAAGCTTGGGTTGGCAAGCGATGAAGTATCACACGCATCGATGACCTGCGGATCGCCAAAGAAACCGAAGCCTGCAAAGTCAAGATCATAGTCGTCAGCGATCCCATCACCGTCATTATCAACGATCCCGTCACCATTGTAATCAGCGGTTGGATCCAGGCCTATTGCAAGAGCGAGTTTGTCTTCGCGAATACCGCGACGGATGGATTTACCTTTGGATCGCGAATATACGCCTGACACATCGAAGGTCCAGCTTGAGCCGATGAAAGGAAGATCGCCTCTCACGCCAACCACACCGCGATACATTTCCTGTGTAACATCCGTATTGTTTCGATCGCCGCGGATCGAAACAATCGGCGCAACCGGGAGGGAGAAGCCGCCATTGGGGTTGAAGGTAATGGTTCCCGCTGGAAGGCCCAATTTCTCGTTAAGATAGATGTTATCGGCACCACCGCAGCCATCTGTATTTACAAAAGTTGGAGCCCCAATATTGCATGGATTAAAGGCATTGTTATCGGGGACATAAGGGAAGATCTGCGGCGTCCCATTATTGTCAGCAAAGATTTCCGCTCTGCTGTAGTTAGCCTCGAAATATGGCGTGATATTTCCCGCGCCAGGGAATGTGTATTCACCGTAGGCCATCACATTATATAAACGCTGGCGACTCAGGAAAATCTGATCGAGATTCTGTCCGTTGGTGTTAACATCCTGAAAATCGACGTCGCGAATTCCATCACCGTTGACGTCAAGATCATCGCCGAAAGCATCCGTAGACTCGCTGAAATCAGTGATTGGTGTGTTGCCCTGACCAGGTTGCAAATAGACCGACCCCCAGAAGGTGAACGGGATAAACATACGACCGCTAATTCCTGCAATCTTACAGTCATTTTCGGAGACGGATACTCCTGGTGTGCGATCCTGGACGATCGCATTATCAAGACGGCCCAAAGTATATAAGTTGCCGTCCTGATCTATTTCGTAATGCGTATTGCATCCACTGAAGAAATCGCGGTCGCGGAAACGGATGGCATCACGATAATCATATTCTGCCCCGATACCGAAGAATGCACGATCAGTGTTGAAGCCCCAAGCTGCACTCACGGTATAATCTTCACCAGCTCCGTCAGGATTGATTTCGCCGCGGGCGAACAACTCCAAGCCATCAAAATCCTTACGAAGAACGATATTGCCAACGCCTGCAACGGCGTCTGAACCATATACCGATGAGGCACCGTCAAGCAGCAGATCATAACGGTCGATCAACGAACCGGGCAGCAGGTTGATCGACGGGTTTGTGGGTGCGCCTTCCACACCAGCTGGAGCCAAACGGCGCCCGTTGATGAGAAGAAGCGTACGGTCCGCACCCAAGCCGCGCAGATTCAAAGTTTGAGAACCTGGACCATTGTCCAGGACGAAGCCTTGGAAGGTCGCATCAATCTGCGTACCCGAAGCCGACTCTGAACGTTGAAGAATCTGCGAAGGATCAAAAAGACCCGCCTCTTGCTCGGTTGCTGTTGTAAGGACCTGCAGAGGCGAGATGCTGGTATAAGTATCGCGTTGGATACGCGAACCCGTAACTACGATGCGGTCGCCACCATCATCTTCTTCGACATTCGCTTCTGTAACGTCTATCGGATCTTCATCCTCGGCATCCTGAGCGTGAGCAGGTCCTGCAATCGCAAAGGCGATTGCTGATGCTGAAAAGGCAAGCGCCTTAATCGAGCTATTGTGAAAAGTTTTCATTTTTTCTCCAGTCGCGACATTGGAAAGGATCTTCATTCTCTCAAAGCCCGATTGGACTTCGATCGGAACAACAGACGTTGTTTTAACCGAGATAGAATCCACCCCCCTTAGACAATTGACCTCTGCTATAGGAAGGACTGCTTGTCAAAGCATCCTGTCCATTTTTACGGGGTGTTGCCGAAATCACACAATTACTGCTTACTATCGGCATCGAGGGGACAATCAGTCATGGGCTGACTCGACCATAGGACAACAAGTATTCTTGTCACTTTCTCCTTTTAATACACCAATTTTACGATTGCAGATTTTCGGAAGCTCGATGGAGGAAGGCATGCAAGGCTAACCAATGAGCCTACCGCGCCCACTTCATCCCAGCCGCGAGACTTTGACCCTTCCTGCATCGCGCAATAGGCGAATCATCGCGTCAAAAGATCATTTTTTGCGAACCCCGAACCCGATCAGGATGCCCATTGTCCACTACAAGCCAAGTTACTCAACTTCCATTTTCAATTCGCCATCGCCTTCATCAACTTTAAGCGTGCTACCATCAGATACCTTGCCTTCAAGGATCATCTCGGCCAGTGGGTCTTGAAGATAACGCTGCACGGCACGCTTTAAGGGTCTTGCCCCATACACTGGATCGTAGCCGACGCGGCCTAACCAGCGTAGCGCAGCATCCTTCAAATCGAGCGTGATTTTCCGATCATTCAGCAGCTTCTGAACGCGGGCGACCTGGATCTCGACAATAGGAGCCATATGCTCTTGGCCCAGTCGATGGAACAGGATGATCTCATCCAGCCGGTTGAGGAATTCAGGGCGGAAATGCCCGCGCACTACATCCATCACCTGCGGTTCAACATCGGCGACCTTTTCATCATTGCCGAGGTTTGAAAGGAACTGGCTACCCAGGTTCGAAGTGAGGATGATCAGCGTGTTCGAGAAATCGACCACCCTACCCTGCCCATCAGTCAGGCGCCCGTCATCAAGTACCTGCAGCAGCACATTGAAAACGTCATTATGTGCCTTCTCGACCTCGTCGAACAGTACCACCTGGTAGGGCCTGCGCCGCACTGCCTCTGTCAGCACGCCGCCCTCTTCGTATCCGACATAGCCTGGAGGCGCACCGATCAACCGCGCAACCGAATGCTTCTCCATGAACTCGCTCATATCGATGCGAACCAGCGCCTGGTCGTCATCGAAAAGGAACTCCGCGAGCGCCTTGGTCAGTTCGGTCTTGCCGACGCCCGTTGGCCCCAAGAAGAGGAATGAGCCAAGCGGTCGGTTCGGATCTTGCAGGCCCGCACGCGCACGGCGCACCGCCTTCGACACGGCCTCAATCGCCGAAGCCTGGCCGATCACGCGCTTACCCAGAATGTCCTCCATCTGGAGAAGCTTCTCGCGCTCACCCTCCATCATCTTGTCGACAGGAATACCGGTCCAGCGAGATACGACAGAGGCGATATCCTCTTCGGTCACTTCCTCACGCAGCAGGGCGTTCTCATTATGGCCGCGCGCTTCCTCCAGCTGCTTTTCAAGCTCGGGGATCTTGCCGTAGGAAAGCTCGCCCGCTTTCTGCAGGTTACCCTCGCGTTGCGCCTGCTCCAACTCAATCCGCGCAGCATCAAGCTCTTCCTTGATCTTACTCTCTGCATGGATCTTGTCGCGCTCATTCTGCCAACGCGTGGTCAACTCCGAGGATTGCTGTTCGAGGTTGGCGAGTTCCTCGCGCAGGCTCTTGAGTCGATCCTTGGAAGCATCATCGCTTTCTTTTGAAAGCGCGGTTTCCTCGATTTTGAGCTGAATGATCCGGCGATCGAGGGATTCAATCTCTTCCGGCTTGGACTCTACCTCCATGCGGATGCGCGAGGCCGCTTCGTCCATCAGGTCGATTGCCTTGTCGGGCAGGAAGCGATTCTGGATATAGCGGTTGGAAAGCTGCGCGGCAGCAACCAGCGCGCTGTCGGTGATGTTCACACCATGATGCAGTTCGTACTTCTCTTTAAGGCCGCGAAGGATGCTGATCGTGTCTTCGACGCTGGGCTCGTCAATATAGACTGACTGGAAGCGTCGCTGCAGCGCCGGGTCTTTCTCCACATACTTCTGGTACTCATCGAGAGTGGTCGCACCAATACAATGAAGTTCACCCCGACTCAGCGCAGGCTTGAGCAGGTTGGACGCATCCATTGAACCTTCCGATGCACCCGCGCCAATCAGCGTGTGCATTTCGTCAATGAATAAGATGATTTGTCCGTCCGAATTCTTGACCTCGTCAAGCACCGCCTTCAGGCGCTCTTCAAATTCACCGCGATACTTCGCGCCGGCAATAAGCGATCCCATGTCTAGGCTCATCAGGGTGCGTCCCTTCAGGCTGTCTGGTACATCGCCATTAGCGATCCGTAACGCCAGCCCCTCGGCAATAGCTGTCTTGCCCGTACCGGGTTCACCAATCAGCGCCGGATTATTCTTGGTACGACGGGCAAGGATCTGCACAGTCCGGCGGATTTCCTCATCGCGACCAATAACAGGGTCGAGCTTACCTTCGCGCGCAGCCTCGGTAAGGTCGCGAGCATATTTCTTCATTGCGTCATAGCTTTCTTCAGCGCTGGCTGAATCGGCAGTTCGGCCACCACGCAATTCGCTGATCGCGGCTTCGAGCGCTTTTGGATCAACGCCGCCGGAGCTTAGCGCATGGCCTGCCCTTGTAGTGCTTGCCAATGCCAGAGCGACCAGCAGCCGCTCAACTGTAACAAATGAATCGCCCGACTTTTCCGCGATCTGCTCTGCCTGGTCGAGTACCCGAACCGTATCATTGTTGAGACCCGGCGTTTGTTGGGCACCGCCGCCCGAGACTGCCGGTATTTTGGCCAGTTCCGCATCAACTTCGGCCACGACCTGTTCTGCGTTTCCGCCCGATCGTTGGATAAGCCCGGCGGCCATGCCTTCATTGTCTTCGAGCAGTGCCTTGAGGAGATGCGACGGCGTAATTCGCTGGTGGTTCATGCGAATGGCAACGGTTTGCGCACTCTGCAGAAAACCCTTCGCCCGGTCGGTAAACTTCTCAAGATTCATTGCCCAAACCTCTCAATGCGTCATTGCAGTCCTGCACATATAGTGTTGCACTTGTGCCACACAAGAACACGCCCATGAACAGGTGTATTACCTGCATAGGTGGGTCTTGCGAAGTCAATCACAAGGGCTTTCCCCGCAATGATTTCTTACGGATTGACGCGACAAGGGCCAAGTGGGGGGTCGCGGCCACTACTACGGGCGCCAACTCCGAGCCAATTCGTCGAGTAG
>DMWU01000175.1 GCA_003483125.1 Erythrobacter sp.
ATGGCCAAATGTATGGCCCAGATTGAACAGCGCACGTGGACCGCTCAACTCCCGTTCATCCTCTGCCACAATCTTTGCTTTTGCCGCCACGCTGGTCGCAACCGCATGTTCCAACGCCCCGGGTTCGCGGTCAAGTACAGCATCGCCATTCGCTTCAAGCCAGGCGAAGAACTTTGCATCGCCCAACACGCCGTACTTCAAAACTTCGGCATATCCGGCGCGCATTTCACGATCTGGCAAAGTATCGAGCGTGCCAAGATCAGCCAGCACCAGACTCGGCTGGTGGAACGCACCGATCAGGTTCTTCCCGGCAGAGGTGTTGATTGCGGTCTTGCCACCAACAGAGCTGTCAACTTGCGCCAACAAGGTCGTGGGAATCTGAATAAAGCCGCACCCGCGTTTCAGGATCGCGCAGGCAAATCCTGTAAGGTCACCGACGACGCCACCGCCCAGCGCGAATACATGATCGCCGCGCTCCACACCCTTCACGAGCATCCGGTCGGTCAGCTTCTCCAATGTGTTCCAGGACTTTGAGGCTTCTCCCGATCCTACATCAAACCAGTCGATCTCGATGCCTGCCTCGGCCATGGCTGACGCAAGACGATCGCCGTGATGCTGGCGGGCATTTGCATCCGCTACCACAGCAATGCGCGGCTTACGGATTAATCCTTCCGCCAGCTTCGCAGCTCGCTCGATCAAGCCGCGGCCAACATGGACCTCGTAACTCCTTCCCGCCAGATCAACTGGAATTATAGCCATTTATCTATGCCTTCCAAGATCAATTCTGCAGTGCGCATATGCGGACCATCCTCGCTCTCGACCCGGATTTGAGCCTGCGCATAGAACGGCTTTCGATCCTCGTATAGTTTTGTCAGGATTTCGCGCGGATCGCCATCGCGCAGCAGCGGCCTTGTATCGCGTCTTCCGGTCCGTTCGACCAAAACGTCGATATCGCAATCGATCCAGACGGCAATGCCTTGCGAATGAATCAGTTCGCGCGTTTGAGGGTCGATGAAGGCACCGCCGCCTGTTGCAATGACGCCTGTGCTTTCATTCATAAGACGTGCAATGACGCGCCTCTCGCCATCTCGGAAGTATTGCTCGCCAAACTCCTCGAAAATTTCGGCGATGCTGCGCTGGGCTGCTTCTTCAATCTCGTGATCGGCATCGACGAAATCCCGCCTGAGCAAATTTGCGAGCCGCCTGCCTACGGTCGATTTACCCACACCCATCAGGCCCACAAGCACAAGCGGCCGGTCGATTTTCGACGCGATCCGGCTAATGTCCGCCTGTGTTAATCTGGTTTGTTCATCGGTCATTGCCGACCCGCCTATAGATGGGGTAGGGCCGAGGCAATATGGTAAACTCGCGCAACCGAATTCACGATGAAGCCGCAACTGGTTCAAAGAGCGGGCGAAAAGGGCTGATTTTTGTAATGATCCTTATGGGTGTACTGGTGTTGGCTTGGTTTGATGGGGGGGAAGAAGCAATTCACCCAATTACTCAGGAAATCGAATTATCGGGGGCTGATTGATGCAGGGCTGGAAACCTGTTGGCATCGCGGTGATTGCCCTGTCGGCAAGCCTTGCATTTGCGCAGGATGCCCCGGAATCGCTATTGCCGCCCGGGTTCGACGATCCCGAGCCGGAAGAGGTTGAGGCACCTCCACCGTCACCTCCTCCACAATCCGGTCCAGTACCTGTGGCTCCACCGCCCGTCGCAGGTCCAATCCAGCCACCAGTGCCCGGTGTTGTTCCGCTACCGCCGGGGCTGGATCTGGGGTCAATCGATCTATCCGGCATCCCTTCTGTCGAAGAGCTGGAAGAAATGACCACTGACGAGCTCGACGCGATATTGGGGCTGAAGCCTAGCTACGACATTCCGCCAGCAGCGCGTCGTTCAATGGAACAGGTTGGTGTGCTGGATCGCAGCGAGGGTGGTTTCATGCCTCGGTCGCTTGCTCGCCAGCCCGCTTCCCTGATTCGCGCGATCCTGGCAGGGGCCGATGGCCCCATAGTTTCACGGTGGGGTCACATCTTGCTGCGCCGGGCATTGGCCAGCCGCCTAAGTGCGCCTGAAGGCATGAGCCCAGCTGAATTTACGGCTCTGCGTGCACGGGCACTCAACAATATTGGTGAACATGCCGTCGCTCGAGCATTGGTGCAGGATGTCGATACGGGCAATTGGGATGATGCGCTGACTGCCGCTGCCCTCGACGCTTATATCGGTACCGCCGACATTATCGGTGCCTGTCCGGCGGTGAGGCTACACCGATCACAGCGCGACAACGCCAATTGGACGATGCTTCAAGCGATTTGTAATTCCTATGCAGGAGAAAGCGTTCTCGGCGGAAGGCAGCTCGATCGCGCTCTAGGAGAGGAAATCGCCCCAAGGATCGATGTGCTTTTGGCGCAAAGGTTTGCCGGTGCCGCCGGGCGTGGAAGCCGTGCAGTCGATGTTGAATGGGATGAAGTGGAGGACCTCAATCCGTGGCGCTTTGCTCTTGCAAATGCGTTGGGCGAAGAGATTCCCGAAGCTCTACGATTAAGTGCTGGACCATATTACCAGCGCATTTGGGCGAGCGCCCCCATGCTACCGTTACCGCAAAGAGCAATCGGTGCTGATCGGGCGGGTCGCGAGGGCATTTTATCTTCCAGCGCGATGGTCGATCTTTATAGTCGTATTTACGCTGATGACACAATCACCGGCGATAGTGCAGACGTGGCAGTGAATTTGCGTGAAGCCTATATCGCAGGAGATCCCGCAGACAGACTTTCCGCCATGCAGAAAATCTGGGGCGGAGATCGGGCGGAAGATTATGGCCGTTATGTGCTTACGGCCTATGCGGCGGCACGAATTCCTGCGAGCGAAGAATTCGCCGATGATGCGGACGCGCTTGTCACCTCGATGCTCGCTGCGGGGCTGGACCGCGATGCGCTGGCCTGGAAAGATGTTATTGCGCAAGGTAGCTCTGCTTGGGCG
>DMWU01000180.1 GCA_003483125.1 Erythrobacter sp.
GGGGTGTGTTGGGGGGAGCAGGGGGCGTTGTTGCTGATGAAACCCCACAAGCATTGATACGAGGGGCGGGCGGCGAGGTTGCGCAAGGTCTGGTTGCGGTGCCACGCGAACAGGCTGACAGGCTTGCCGCGATGGAGACTTCCGGGGAAACGCCGGGAGGCACGGCATGAACGAGCTTTGGTCGGCCATCCTGCGCCTGGGCGACCAGTTGGCGGCGCATGTGCTACTCGCGGCATCGGCCATCGCGCTGGGCATAATCGTGGCGCTACCACTGGCAGTCTGGGCCAGCCGCTCGCAGGCCGTAGCGCGGGTTGCGCTAGGCTTTGCCAGCCTGGTGCAGACAATTCCCGCACTGGCATTGCTCGCCCTGTTCTTCCCGATATTGCTCAGCCTGCGTGCGGTGTTTGGCGAAGACCTGCCAACGCTTGGTTTCCTACCGGCATTACTCGCCCTGGCGCTCTATGCGCTGCTGCCCATCCTCCGCAATGCGGTTACGGCACAGGCCAATCTCGACCCTGGCGTGCTGGAGGCGGCTGACGGCGTAGGAATGACCAAATGGCAGAAGCTGAGATTGGTCGAGGCACCACTCTCCGCGCCATTCATCATGGCGGGAATTCGCACGGCAGCGGTATGGACTATGGGCGCGGCGACGCTCGCCACCACGATTGGCCAGCCAAGCCTGGGCGATCCGATCTTCGCGGGATTGCAAACGCAAAACTGGGTGTTGGTGCTGGCGGGCTGCATAGCCGCCGCCGCGCTGGCGCTGGTGGCCGATGGGTTGCTTGGCCTGATCGAGCGCGGCATGTTGCTGCGCAAGCCGGCTCTCTCGCTGGGAGGATTCGCTGCTGTAGCCCTCGGGATCGCGACGGCTCTAATTGTGCAATTCGCCACGCGATCTGAAGATCGCATAGTGATCGGCGCGAAGCAGTTTTCGGAGCAGTATGTGCTTGCAAGACTCATCGGCCAAAGGCTGGAAAATGCCGGCTACGCAGTCGAATATCGCGACGGACTCGGATCTGCCGTGGTCCACAGTGCGCTTACCAACAGCGACGTAGACATCTCGATCGATTACACGGGAACGCTCTGGTCCAACCAGATGAAGCGCAACGACAATCCGGGTCGTGAGGCCACATACCAGGCCATCGTCGATTGGGAGCGCAAGACTAATGGCGTACGCGTGCTCGGGCGGCTGGGCTTCGAAAACAATTATGGCTTTGCCCTGCGAGAAGATCGCGCCGCCGAATTGGGCGTTTTGGGTCTCAATGATCTTGCGCGGATCGCCCCGCAGCTGACCATGGGAGCTGACCCCGAATTCTTCGAACGGCCTGAATGGTTCGCGGTGCGCGATGCATATGGGTTGCGCTTTGGCGAACAGCGCAATTTCTCCGCCACCTTCATGTATAATGCGCTGGAATCGGGCGAAGCCGATGTTATCAGCGCCTATACTTCCGATGGGCGCGTTGCAGCTGACAATCTGGTAGTGATGGATGACCCGAAGGGCGCCCTACCCAGTTATGACGCGCTGATCCTGCTCAGTCCGGCCCGAGCCGAAGACCCAGCGCTCGCCGCAGCGCTGGAACCCCTGCTCGATGCCATTCCGGTAGAGGCGATGCGCGAGGCGAATTTCGCGGTCGACCGTGACGAGAACAAGCTGACCCCTGCCGAGGCCGCGCGCGAGCTGGCCGCCGCGCTGGGCCTTAACTGAAACCTGCGCCTTCCGGCCAATCGGGAGCGGTCAATCCCATCACCTTGAACAGGGTGCCCATCTGGTCAGAGGCAATCAGTCGATCGCGCTGTCGAGCCAGAATCTCTGCCTTATCGGGAGATTGCCGTGCCAAAGCCTCGCTTCGCGCATCGAATCCCATATCGGCAAGCCAGGGCCCCTGATCCCGAACGCCCAACAGGTGCGCACCACTCTGCCGCGCCACATCGCCAAGCATTTCGAAGTCGACATGCGCAGTCAGGTCAGCCTCTCCGGGATGGTCAAAAAATCCCACTTTCTCATGCGTCTTGAGCGCCTGAAGGCTCTCCCCCGCCTCCAGCCTCCCATATCCATAATCGATGATAAGGCCCGCGCCGCCTTGCCGCTTAAGCCGATCTGCTATCTCGCCACAAATGGCCGAGGCCGCCGGGCAGGTCTCGACCACGGTGCCAACGTCCAGCTCGCGCATTTCCTCCGGCAAGGCCGCATCCATCGGCACATTGCCCGGAACAAAGACAAACGTCTCGCCATCAAGCGCAACCATGCGTTCGCGCCAACCGCCATCTGTTTGCACAAGTTGCCGGATCGGAAGCGCATCGAAGAATTCATTCGCGACGAACAATATTGGCGCGTTCTCGGGCAGCGTCGTCAGGTCATCATGATGGGTTACACCCGGTACTGCCGCGCGCTGTAATGCGCGCAGGTTCTGCGAGCCCTCGACAAAATACACTTGCGGGTTCAGGCCAAATCGACCTGCGGCGCGCAAGGCATCAGCAGCGAGGGTTCCGCGCCCCGGCCCCAGCTCAACATAGTGCACGGGATCAGGCTTTCCCGCCCTCGTCCATATGTCCGCCAGCCACAGCCCGATCAATTCGCCGAAAATCTGGCTGATCTCTGGCGCAGTGATGAAATCGCCGGAATTTCCGAGCGGGTCGCGCGTATTGTAATAGTTCGCATTGCTCTCACCCATATACTGGGCGAGCGAAATGGAGCCTTCTCGCGCGATCAAGCGGCGGAATTTCGTCGCCAGATCACCGCTTTCGGCTTTGCTCATTGCCCCGCAGGCTGGCCTGCGCCTGTTCCCACCTGCTTACGAGTCGCAGCGTAGATCGTGACCCCAAGGCCAAGCAGGATAAGCGGGATCGACAGCCATTGGCCCATCGAAAGGCCGGTTTCCTGCGCGAATTGCGCCAGATGGACATCGGGCTCGCGGAAATATTCGTTGATGAAGCGCGCCGCTGCGATTCCGAATGTGAAAATACCGACTAGCAGGCCGGGGCGATAGCGCGCACGCGTCTTCCAGAAGAGCAGCAACAAGACGACCAGTAACAGCAACCCCTCAAGCCCCGCCTGGTAAAGCTGGCTAGGATGGCGTGCCTGCTCGTCAGCGCCCGGGAATACCATTGCCCAGGCGACATCGCTGGGCCTGCCCCACAACTCGCCATTGATGAAGTTGGAAATTCGGCCAAGCATCATCCCCATAGGCACGCCGACTGCAACATAATCGCATACGCGCAGGAAAGAGAGCTTTCCTCTCAAGGATACCCAGGCGATCGCCGCCAGCACGCCCAGCACGCCGCCGTGGAAGCTCATCCCGCCATCCCACAGGCGTAGTAGCTCCCAGCTGACAAAGCCTTCGCCTTCAAAGCTCACGAAAAGGCTGGGGTTATAGAACATTGCATAGCCCAGCCTGCCACCTAGAATCACACCCAGCGTGCCATAGAAAAACAAGTCGTCGGCATGGCGCTGCGCCATTGGTGCGCCGGGCGCCTTGATCATTTTCGAGAGGTGCCAATAGGCAAATCCTACGCCGATCAGGTAGGCCAGCGAATAATAACGCAGTTGGAAGGACCCGATTTCGAACAGGTAGGGGCGCATGCCCAATTCAGACCAGAGGATCGGATCGGTGGCTCCGGTTACAGCGAGTAGTGACAGCAAGTGGTGAACCCCTTAAAGGATTTGGAAAGCCGCACGCGGCATTGTTGCGGGCGACTTTTGGCATAGCAAGGGTTTTTGGGGAAGCCTGCGTTTTCACGTCATTATGCCGCAGTGCTGCAAAGCGTTGTGGCACGATAAACAAGTAGGAGAGGGTTTCGCATGCCCACAGAGCTGGACAATGCACTGGAAGTGATACTCGAAAAGCTGACCGAGCCCGGGCAGCCCTTTGAAACCACCCCATATTCGAAATACGGCGCGGAGATCCCGGCCTTTAAGTTCGCACCGCCCAGCCTGGCGCACTATTTCGCGCATTTCTGCAATCAGCACAAAGACGTAGAGTTCCTGGTCGATGGCGACCTTAGGCTTACCTTTGGCGATTGCTGGGCAGCCGCATCGCATGTCGCAGCCGGCCTCGCGCAGGAGCATGGCGTCAAAAAGGGCGATCGCATAGGGATCGCGGCGCGAAATTCATCCAATTGGATCATCGCCTATATGGGCATCATCATGGCTGGCGGCTGCGCAACATTGCTCAACGGGTTCTGGAATGGTGATGAGCTGGCCTATGGAATTCGCCTGGCCGAATGCGAACTGGTCCTGGCCGATGCCGGGCGAGCCAAACGCCT
>DMWU01000082.1 GCA_003483125.1 Erythrobacter sp.
GCCTGCGCGTGCTGGCTCGCTTGCCAACACATTGGCGAGATTGGACAGTTTGCCTTCAGCCCGTCGCCGGATCAATTCGCCATCGTTGACAGTGCAGATACCGGCACTGTCATATCCACGATACTCCATGCGCCGAAGTCCATCGACAAGACGGTCAGCAACTTGCTTTGATCCGACAATGCCGATTATCCCGCACATAAATACTCATTTCGCTAAATTTGATCTAGGCGCACCATGCAATTGCGATGATGAACCAGCGCTTGCCTCTAACGCTAAATACGCATCAATCAAATGCACTTTGCAGGATGATTGATGCCAATCTTGGTGCTCGAACGGATGATGGGCGCTTCTGAAGCTAAATCAAGTTTGTTGAGTTCACTGCCAAACCGCATTCTCCAACCACAATTGCGAAACTCGTCAAACCCTGCATTTCGAACCGTAGCGCAATTATGTCCGCTTCTTTCCACTTGAAGAATGGCAAAAACTTACTGTGATTGCTATGGTTTATCATTCCTTAAAGGAAGCCAGACAGAAGGTTTGCGGGGCACAGGGGTAGGTGTATCTAAATGACCAAGCTGATCATTCAAATTCCGTGTCTTAACGAAGCGGAGCATTTGCCGGACACGCTAGCGGCTTTGCCGCGCAAGATTGACGGTGTCGATGAGATCGAATTGCTCGTCATAGATGATGGAAGTAGCGATGATACCTCAGAAATAGCTCGCCGTCTCGGAGTTCATCATGTGATCCGTCATCGCAAGAATCGCGGATTGGCTGCGGCTTTCCGTACTGGTCTCGATCACGCTCTGAGTAGTGGTGCAGATATAATCGTCAACACGGATGCCGATGGCCAATATGTAGGCGCCGATATTGCAAGGCTAGTTGCGCCAGTCGTCGAACGAAAAGCAGATATCGTCATTGGTGACCGCGGAGTACGCGACAATGCGCATTTCGGGCCTTTCAAACGGACATTGCAACGATTGGGAAGCACGGTGGTCCGACGCCTGTCGAAAACCGACATTACCGACGCAGTGAGTGGCTTTCGCGCCATCAGCCGTGGCGCGGCGCAACAGATATTTATCACTACAGACTTCAGCTATACTACCGACATGTTGATCCAGGCCGGCCGCAAGCGATTGGCTATTGCCAGCGTACCAGTTGGAACGAATGCCGCTGCACGGCCGTCGCGCCTGTTCAAATCGATCCCCAGCTTCATCACTAATACCGGGATGACCATGGCAAGGGTCTACCTCACCTATAACCCTCTGCGCTTCTTCCTTGGCGTGGGTCTAACAGCCTTGATCCTGGGCAGTATCCCAATTGCTCGCTTCCTGTGGTTCTGGTTTGAGGGTGACGGAGCAGGCCATCTGCAATCATTGGTGCTCGGATCTGCGCTTGTCATTCTCGGCCTTCTGACAATCATTCTGGGTCTTCTTGCAGACTTGATTGGAACTAATCGCCGACTGATTGAATCCGCCTTGCATAAGATTAGCAAGCTGGAGGATAGCGCAACCAATTCAAAGAAACAGGATGACGAGATCGAAATAGAAGTCGAAAACTCACCTGATGCAAAGTAAGCCTGATTAGGAATTGCAGTAGCTCACAATGGCACTCAAGGCTCTCTTGACGCGGGATCATAAGCTCATTCCAGATAAGGATCCTCGCACAGCACTGACGCTGCTCGCGCTTCTGCTTGCGGCGCAAATCTACCTGATCTTCTACAAATCGTTCAATTGGGACGAGTTTCTTCATTACAGCCAAGTCTATATGGTCAAAGAGGGTGCACTGACCTCTTTGTTCCAGGTGCTGCACGTCCGCATCCTGTCATGGGTTCCATTGGTCGCCGACAGTTTGGTGGATCAGCTAATTTTGGCTCGATTCTTCATGTGGAGCTGCACATGCGTGACTCTTGCCGCAATCTATGGCCTCGCTAGGCAATTCACGTCGCAGATCAACGCCATCTTTGCAGCAGTTGCATATCTGTCTGCTGGTTATGTTTTTACGCATAGTTTCTCAATCAGGGCCGACCCAATGGCGACTGCCACGCTAATGGTTTCCTTGTATGTGCTCGCTGCTGGCAGGCTAACTCTACAGCGCGCAATCATTGTCGGTGCACTTGTCGGACTTGCCGGAATGATCACCGCGAAATCGGTCTTCTACGCGCCTTGTTTCGCCGGGCTTGCCTGGTGGCGGTTCACGAGGGACGGGGGCGATTGGAAATTCATCGTCAAACTGCTCGCGATATTCCTCGCCGCGCTTGCTTCATTCCTACTGATCTACACTGCGCATAAGAGCGGGTTACCACAGGCAGTGCAGGCTGCCGCGAGCCCATCAGCCACATTCAAGGGCGGCGGCCGCTGGTTTTTCAGCGAGGACAGGTTTGCGCTTTTCTATTTTGCGAAGCAGTCACTGTTGGCTGTTGTTTTCATAATCTGCCTTTTCTTGGCACCGCGTGCCTGGCGTAAGGAACATGCAGATAGATCGGCACTGATCGCGATGGTCGGATTGGTAGCACCATTACTGGTCGTGATCCTCTACCGCAATACATTCCCCTATTTCTATGTGTTCCTCTTCGCGCCGATAGCGGTCGCGATCGCACCAGCCATTGGCCAATTCCGTCAACGGTATGGGAATTTTATTGCATTGGGCCTTTTTTCAGTTTCACCATTGGCCCTGCTCATTACTGAGCCACGCGATGTAATTGGCCGACAAATCGCAATGATCGATTACGTTCATCAAGAGTATCCGGATAAGGTCGAATATCTGGCACGATCGGGTGCCATCGCTGACTATCCAAGAGTGATAAAATCACTGACAACAGGAAACGGCATTCGAGCGTACTTCGAAAGCGGTGATCCGATTGTAGCCAAGAAAATCACGAGCGGTGAGCTAGCTTTCGTCCTGGCGACGCAGACCGCCATCACTGCGGCCCTGGAAGGCCGGCAAGTGCCCAAAGCATTTTTGGATGAGGACATCGAAGCGCTAAGCTCCAATTTTGTTCAGCAGTGGGGACCGCTCTATCGTGCAGGCAAGGAAATACCTGCTGGCGAAAATGCTTTTCAGTTCGAAGTGCCACACAAGGGATCGTTCATCCTCGATGGGGCAAAACTGAGTTTGAATGGCCGTGCATTGACTCATGGCAAAGAAATTGTTTTGGACGCAGGTGTGCATGAAGCAACCGGACTACGCGAAAATCGAATGATTCTATGGCGCGGCAATAAATTGCCATCCAAACCGCCAGGGGAGTGGATTGGTGGCTTCTATACCGATTTCTGACCATCATCTGCCAATATCGAGATCCGTGGTTGAGCCACGTCAGTTGCTTGTCGAAAAGCTGGAAAGACGCGATTCCGGCCGTATCGAATTGACCGCACTGGAATAGGCATTGAGCGAGCACTTACGCATCTCATTCGTCACAAGAAAATGGGGCCCGACGGTCGGCGGGATGGAAACGTACAGTCAGCGGCTAACTGCGGAACTAGCAAAGGCCAACCAGCTATCAGTAATCGCACTTCGAGGAAAAGAGGATGGCCAACCACCGTCCACGCTTAGGCTCTTGTTGTTTCCATTCAGAGTGCTTCTCGATCTATTCAGGCAAACCCCCGAACCTCAAATAGTCCATTTGGGAGACATGGCGATTTGGCCGCTTGGCCTTTTCACTAGGCTCTGCGCTCCAAGGGCCACGATTGTCATCTCTGCTCATGGAACCGATGTCAGCTACTCCCGGCGGGGCGGCTTGAAAGGGAGACTTTACGGACTCTACCAACGCTTCGGTAGCTCAGTATTTCAGAGTGCATCGATAATAGCGAACTCAAAAGCCACGGCCGCAGCTTGTAGGCATTTGGGCTGGCGCAATGTCGAAGTAGTGCCGCTCGCGACGGATTTGCATCCCCCAAGATCTCGCAATCTAGATCACCAATCAATTCTATTCGCGGGCAGGATCATTAGGCAAAAAGGTCTCAGTTGGTTTGTGAACGAGGTGCTCGATCAATTGCCTCTGCAATTTCATCTTCAGGTCGCGGGCTCTGTTTGGGATAAAACAGAGGCAAGTGCACTTGATCATCCAAGGGTCGAGTTCCTGGGTACCAAGTCGCAGCACGATCTCGCCGAGCTCTATGCCAACGCCTTATGTATTGTGTTGCCGAATCTCGAACTGCCAAATGGCGAATTTGAGGGGTTTGGTCTGGTCGCCTGCGAGGGGGCATCTGCTGGTGGCGTAGTCTTGGCGGCTAAGACCGGAGGACTCACCGATGCGGTTGTCGATGGTCGAACCGG
>DMWU01000123.1 GCA_003483125.1 Erythrobacter sp.
AGGCGACCTCTACATTTTTGTGCATGTCAAACCCCATGCAATCTATCAGCGCGAAGGAACGACACTGGCGATGCGAGTTCCGGTCAGCTTTACAACAGCGGCGCTCGGCGGTTGTGTGGAGATACCTGGTCTGGATGGCGGGACCAACAAACTCGAGCTCCCGACGGGCATTCAATCGGGCAAACAGCTGCGTATCCGTGGGGCGGGCATGCCGGTGCTGCAGGGGCGTGGCCGCGGTGACCTCGTCGCTGAAGTAATTGTCGAAACCCCAACAAGGCTCTCCAAGAAGCAGCGCGAAATTCTCGAAGAATTCCGAGAAACGGAAACGGGTGACGAATGTCCCGAGAGCAAAGGCTTCTTCGACAAGCTCAAAGACGCGTTCGGCGCCTGATGTGAGCGGCGAGGGGCATCCATCGAAGACTGGAAGCTCCAAGGAAAACGCCCTGTCGGCCTATCGTAGAGGTGATCCAAACGCTCTGACCCTGCTTGAACGCGTGCTTCGTGATTCTCCGAATGATGGAGAATTGCTGGTAAATTATGCTGCCGCTGCCGCAGCATCGGGAGCGACCGATCCTTTCTCCAGGATTGAAAGTATACTTGTGCAGTCGCCCGACTGGATCGACGGGCAAAAAGCACTTGCACGCCTCAAGACTGAATTTGGTCTAGCAAAGCCTCTGAACACGCTCGAGCAAGCGATCGAACTATTGCCCGATCATCCAGGTCTTTGGATAGCCTATATCGGTCTGTTGGGCGCCGGTGACCAGCACGAAATGGCCGCAGAGAAAGTGGCTGGGCTCAGGAAGAGAATTGGTGACTTGCCAGCCTTGCGCTTGTTGGAGGCAAGGCATTCCGGGTTCGCGGGGCAATGTGATCATGCTCAAATGTTGCTTGAGGGTTTGCCCGAGAATATTCCCGAATTGCACTATGAGTTGGCGCGTAATTCATTGAGGCTAGGCCGGTTAGATCAGGCAGCAGAGGCACTTGATGCAGGCTTGAGCAAAAACCCAAACGATGTCGGTATGTTGGCGCTTGCCGAACTATGTTGGCGAGCAACCAAAAGTGTGAGCCATCGATGGCTCTTGCCCGACGATTTGCTCGTCGTCCAGGTGCCGCTTAATCTAGGTGAGACCCAGCTAGATAATTTAGCGCTCGCTATCGCCGCGCTCCACACGACCCATTCGGCTCCCCTAGGGCAAAGCCTGGTTGGCGGCACTCAAACTCGGGGCGACTTGCGCTGGAGGCAAGAGCCCGAGATTGTCGACCTGTTTGCCGCGCTCGAGGGCGAACTTCGTACCTATGCCAGTCGATTACATTCTTTGGATGAGAAGCATCCTCTGAAACCGCTTGCCTCGCGTGCGCCCAGAATAACTGCAAGCTGGTCGATCCTTTTGGAAAGCGAGGGATTCCATGTCAGTCATCTGCACAATTCGGGGCTGATAAGCTCTGCTCTTCATCTGCAGGTACCCAAGAATCTCGCCGATGGTGAAGGCATGCTCGAACTTGGCCGACCGCCATCGGACATTCCATTGTCTATTGGGCCATTCGCCCAGTTCAGGCCTCTGCCTGGGCATCTCGTACTATTTCCCAGCTTTGTTTATCACGGGACTTCCAAGTTTCATGAAGGCCCACGGCTGACCGTTGCATTCGACGCCGCCTGAACTTGACAAGCCCGCTCTTTCAATCGACCAACCCCCTTATTTTGGGAGTATGGAGGATCTCATGAAGCGCCTGTCTGCAGTTGTTCTTGCTGGCTTTGGTTTGGCGGTCTCGAGCGCGGGTGCTGCGCAAGACGGCTTCGAGAATGTAGAGATCAGGGTTCAAGAAATCGCGCCGGGCGTGGCCGTGTTGTTTGGTAGGGGCGGCAATATCGGTGTCAGCCATGGTGAGGATGGCACCCTAGTAATTGATGACCAGTTCGCTCCGCTGACAGAGAAGATTGAAGCTGCAGTCGCGGAATTGGGTGCCACTCCGGTCCAATCTGTAGTGAATACCCACTGGCATCTTGATCACACGGGCGGAAATGAAAATTTTGGCAAACGCGGAGCCAAGATATTTGCTCACGAAAACGTACGTAAGCGCCTGGTTGTCGGGGCGCCAGAGAGCCGCTGGAACATTCAACCTGCTCGCAAAGAAGCGCTTCCCGTTGTTACCTATGATCATGGAGTTACGTTCCATCTAAATGGCGACACGATTGATGTGCGTTTTACGGGTGGAGGACACACCGACGGTGACAGCATCGTGTTCTGGCGCGAGAAGAATGTACTTCACATGGGAGACCTATACTTCAACATCACCAGTTATCCGTTTGTCGATATAAACTCTGGCGGTAATGCATACGACCTGATCGAAGCGCTCGATCTGGCGATCGGATTGGCCGACGATGAAACGATGATCATTCCAGGCCATGGCACTATGGCTAACAAGGTCGACCTGGTTGAATATCGCGACATGGTTGCCGAGTCAGTGAGCCGGGTGGCCGAGCTGCATGACAGTGGCATGAGCTTAGAGGATGCCCAGGCCGTTCGCCCGCTTGACGATTTTGGCAGAGGAGGTGGTTTTATAGACGCAGACGGATTTGTAGGGGCGATCTGGGCCAGCCTTAAGGCGGAAAATCGCTAAACGACCTTCTGCTCAATTTCTGCACGGATCGTTTCGAGCAGTGATTTGTCGACTCTGCCAATCTCCATCTCTTCATCGATGATCGCCAGGAAGGCATCGCGTTTGAAATGTACACAGCGGGAATGCTCCAACTCAGTACCCAAAGTAGAGCATATCAGGTCGACCATGCGCTCCGCACCGTGCAACCGGCCCCAAATGTAGTCGTTCTCGCGATAGTGACGGCTGAAGAACGCGCCAAAGTTGTAGAACTCTGTGCCACGCAACAGAAATTTAGTGCTTCCAGGGCGGATGGATTGCGCATCATTGGGTGAAATGCGGTCGACTTTTACCGGGTCATATTCGGTCAGTCCCTCATTCCTCAACAAGGGTAAAGTAGTGACATCGTAAAAGGGGAAACCCAGGTAGGTTAGCAGCATTCGCCGCCTCAACGGTTTGGGCATCTGCTCCAGTGCCTCTGCCAGCATTCCCTCCGCTTTGTTGTCTACGCCGGGCAGTGCACGTCTTTCTGCGAGGAAATCCAGAAATCTGCCTGGTTCAGCCAGGACGTTGTTAGCGAGATGAGCGAAATCGCTACCTGTCGCGACATGTTTGTCACGCTCAAGGTAAAGTGACAGGATTTTGTAGATCTCCGATCGGGCAAGATCGAGCGCATCCTCCGGAATTTCGGGATCGACTTGCCATTCTCGCGTAAGTCGCCTTGTCAGCAGACGAAGGCGCCGAATTCTGAATCCAAGGTCGTGGGTACGGAAGAATTCTATTGCTGTCTCGCTCGCCCCGCCTGACTTTGCGGACAAGGTATCAAGCCCTCGCGCTCCAAGCTCTGCGCGCAGCTCCTGCGAGATTGCGCGGCAATCGGGTAGTGCGAGTCCGGGTGCAGCCTTGAAGGCCAAGGTGCCCAGGCGCTCAATGATGCCAGCGAACTTCGCCTGGGCATAGGAATGGAACGCATAACCCGCACTTTCTGCGGCCGCTTGCTGAGCCTTGTCTCGCCATGATTTCAGACGCTTGGGAGTAGGACGATCTAGAAAGAATGTCCTGCCGAACAGCTTTTCAACTACGCGATCGACTTCCGGCCTAAGTCCCTCGACAATTTGGCCCAGCCTCTCCGCATCGCGCGATTGCTGATCCAGCGCGTCCAGATTTTCCCGAATGGGCTGTTCGCGGGGTATAACCGAGAGCGATCCAAATATCGCCTCGAAGAAGCCAACCGGTTGCCCTTGTTCCTCCTTGATCGACTGGAACCTGTCTGGGCGAGGATCGATATAGACAAACCTACGATCAACCTCGCGATGGACGGGCCGTCCAGCCAAGGCATCCATTGCGCTGCCGAACGGTTTGTTCACCAATACGGATCCATCAATGAGGGACACGTTCTCGCTCTGGCTGTTGCGAAGATGAACAGGCATAATCCGTT
>DMWU01000149.1:0-1961 GCA_003483125.1 Erythrobacter sp.
GGATGTGTTGCTTGTGCGGCGGGGCGTTTTCCATCTGGTGGATGATGTGCGGCTCTGTCGCAACGATCAGCGTGTCGCCCTCAAATTCTTGCGCATATTTCAGGATGCCGCTGGTCGAGCCGACATAATCGGCATGGTCGATGATTGTCGGCGGGCATTCCGGGTGTGCTGCCACAGGCGCGTCGGGGTGCTGTTCTTTCAGCTTGAGCAGTTCGGTCTCGCTAAATGCCTCGTGCACGATGCAAACGCCCGGCCACAGCAGCATTTCGCGGTTGAACTTGCGGCTGAGATAACCGCCCAGATGCCGGTCCGGCCCGAAGATGATCTTCTGGTCTTCGGGGATCTGCTGGAGAATCGTTTCAGCGCTTGATGAGGTGACAATAATGTCGCTCAGCGCTTTAACCTCGGTCGAACAATTGATGTAGGTGAGCGCGATGTGATCGGTATGCGCCTCGCGGAATGCCTTGAATTTTTCCGGCGGGCAGCTGTCTTCGAGTGAACAGCCGGCATCCATGTCGGGCAATACGACAATCTTCTCTGGCGAGAGGATCTTGGCCGTATCGGCCATGAACTTCACGCCGCAGAATGCGATGACATCGGCATCCGTCTCAGCCGCCTTGCGTGAAAGCTCCAGCGAATCCCCAACGAAATCAGCGATATCCTGGATATCGGGCGTCTGGTAATAATGCGCCAGGATCACCGCATTGCGCTCTTTGCGCAGTCTGTCTATCTCGGCGAGCAATTCAGTGCCGCTGGGAATCTTGGTTTCGACGCTCATCAATCAGCCCCATCATTTCTCGGTGGGCATCCATATAGTGCGTACCCGGAATTATGCGAGCGCAAACCCTCCAGTCTTTTCAAGTCGATGCTCTGTGCTAGGCTGTAAAGAGGGAGGGGCAAATATGTATGAGGTTCAGTTAGGCGAGGCCTATTTTCCGGCTCAGCACGATACCGAATATCGCGAGCGTACTATCGAAGGGATGCTGCGAGAGCAGGTTGCCGAGCGGCCGGGCCAGTTGGCGCTGAGGGAGCTTTGCGAAGATGGCTCGATCGGCCGCGAGTGGACCTACGCCCAGCTTTTGAACGATGCCGAAAGACTTGGGCGGGCCCTCTCTACGCGGCATGAGAAAGGGGCCAGGATAGCTATCTATGCAGGCAATTGCCCCGATTGGGTATTGCTGCAGATGGGTGCGGCGCTTGCTGGACTGACCGTCGTCACCGTCAACCCTGCCTTCATCGCGCGCGAAGTGCGTTATGTGCTCGAACAATCTTCTTCAGAGGCGATCTATTGCCAGCCTCATGTGCGGGGCACTGCTTTGCGGCCGATAGTCGATGAAGCAGTCGAAGGTCTCGATGCGGTCAAGCATATTGGCGATATCGAAGATCATGACGCGCTGTTTGCAGGTGAGGGTGAAGGTGAGCTGCGCGCAACCACTCCTGATGACATCGTGATGATCCAGTACACGTCGGGCACCACCGGGTTCCCGAAGGGCGTGCTGCTGCGCCAGCACGGGCTGGTGCAGAGCAATCGTGATGCGATGCTGCGTTGGAATTTGAAGGCCGGCGATACTACCATGTGCCCATTCCCGCTCTTCCACACGGCGGGCAGTGCGGTTTGCGTACTGGGTGCATTCTCAAGTGGTGCGACCTTGCTGCTTGTGAGCCTGTTCGATCCGGGCGTCTTGGTAGAAGTGATTGCGCGCGAAAAGCCTGAGATGATCGGCGGCGTCGCCACCATGATATTCGCCCTTGTAGAGGCGGCGCGCACCAGCGGTACAGATGTCAAATGTGTCGAACAGATCGTAAGTGGTGGCGCGATGGTTGCGCCTGAACTGAACCGTGCTGCGCAAAAGACATTCGGCGTTCCGATAACGATTGTTTACGGCCAGACGGAAACCTCGCCGGCGATCACTGCTGCGTGGCCTGGCGACAATGAGCATGACCTGACGCAGACGATTGGC
>DMWU01000149.1:2213-4760 GCA_003483125.1 Erythrobacter sp.
CAATGAGCATGCCCTGACGCAGACGATTGGCCAGCCGATCGCGCATATCGAGGTTTCGATCCGCAACCCGGCTGACAACACAGTATGCGATGTCGACGAGCAGGGTGAAATCTGCATGCGCGGCTACAATGTTATGGCGGGCTACAACGATAATCCCGAAGCTACTGCTGCGACCATCGACAAGGATGGCTGGCTGCATACGGGCGATCTCGGCACGATGGACTCGCGCGGATATGTGAAGATCACCGGCCGTGTGAAGGAAATGATCATTCGCGGAGGTGAGAACCTGTTCCCGGTCGAGATCGAGAACGCCATGCTCGAACACCCGTCAATCGCCGAGGTGGCAGTCGTCGGCATCCCCGATGAGAAATGGGGCGAGGTTGTCGCCTGTTTCATGCGCGCGGGTGAAGGTGCCTCAAAACCCGAAGAGGGCGAGTTGCGAGGTTTTGTGCGCGAGCGTCTCTCGCCTCAAAAGACGCCCGCACATTGGATTTGGGTTGAGGAGTTCCCGCTCACCGGATCGGGCAAGATCCAGAAATTTGCGATGAGCGAGGCTTTTGTCGAGGGCAAGTATGAGGGGCAGGAGGCCTAGGCCTACAGTTACTCTGGCATTCCCGCTGCGACTGCAAACTCATAGGCGCGTTCGATTAGCGGGGTGACCCGCTCGCTCATCTGCTTGGCATGCGCGGAGGATGCGGTGCCGTCTATCACGCGCTTTTTGATCCCCTGCATGATCCCCGCCAGCCGGAAAAGATTATAGGCAAAGTACCAATCCATCGGCGGAACGGGATAGCCGGTGCGCGCGACGTAACGCTCAACTGCCTCGTCCTGCGACGGAATGCCTAGAGCTTCCAGATTAAGCCCTAGCAGACCAGCGCGACCATCGGCCGGATTGTGCCAATTGAGCATGAGATAGCTGAAATCGGCGATCGGGTCGCCCAGCGTCGAAAGCTCCCAATCGAGTACCGCCAGGACCCGGTTCTCATCCTTATGGAAGATCATGTTGTCGAGCCGGTAATCGCCATGCACGACCGAGCTCTCATGCTGCGGCGGGATGGTTTCGGGCAACCACTCGATCAATCGTTCCATTTTTGACTGATGCTCGGTTTCAGAGAGCTTGTATTGTTTGGTCCAGCGGCTGATCTGGCGCGCGCAATAATCAACCGGCTTGCCGAAATCGCCAAGGCCAATCTCATCGGGTTTTTGCAGATGGAGATCGGCCATGGTGTCGATCATGGCATTGTAGATCTCGCGGCGTTCTTCCGAGGAATTGTCGGGCAATGCGCCGTTCCACAATGACCGTCCATTGGCCATGCTCATCACGAAAAATTTGGCCCCAATTACTTCGGGATCCTCGCATAGGCCATAAGTGCGCGGGACTGGGAAACCGGTAGGATAGAGCCCCGTCATCGCCTTGTATTCGCGGTCGACCGCATGGGCACTGGGCAGCAGTTTGCCAAAGGGCTGGCGCCGCAAGACATAGGACGCGCCCGGCGTGTCTATCCGATAGGTCGGGTTCGATTGACCGCCTTTGAACTTCGAATAAGAGATCGGCCCTTCAAAGTCCTCTACATTGGCTTCGAACCAAGCGGTCAGCCGGTCGAGGTCGAGCTGGTCGCGCTCTGGCACCTCGATCGTGCCGACCATTTCCTTCTGGTAGTCTATCTGCGGTCCCCCGGACATTAATCGAATACCACCACGCTGCGCGCCGAATGGCCATCGCGCATTTTCTCGAAGCCCTTATTGATGTCTTCAAGCGGAATTCGCTCGGCGATAATCGTATCGAGATCGAGCAGGCCGCGCATGTAGAAATCAACCAGGCGCGGCAGGTCCACCGGGAAGTGGTTTTCACCCATGATTGCGCCTTGCAGCTTCTTGCCGGAAAGCAGGTCCATGGCGCCAAGGCCGACTTTGCAATCGAGCGGCATCATGCCCAGGATGATGGCGGTGCCGCCGCGACGAAGCGAAGCAACAGCAAGGTCTGCTGATGCCTGCCTGCCGACAGCCTCGATACCGTAGTGCACGCCGCCGCCAGATATATCGATGATCTGCTTAGCTGCATCCTCTGCCAACGCATCGACAGAGTGGGTCGCACCCAATACCTTCGCCAATTCGCGCTTCTCAGGCAACGGATCCGCGGCAATCACCTTGCCGGCGCCCGCAATCTTGGCGGCATTGATGGCCGCGAGGCCAACCCCGCCGCAGCCGACCACCAGCACCGTTTCGCCTGGCGTGACGTTGGCAGCATTGAAGATTGTGCCAGCGCCAGTCGTCACCGCGCAACCGATCACAGCGGCACGATCAAGCGGCATATCCTTGTCGATGGCGACGCAGGCATGTTCGTGGATCAACATCTGCTCGCTAAAGGCAGACAGGTTGAGCATCTGGTTGACCGGCGAGCCGTCCGGGCGATGTATCCTCGGTGTGGCGTCCGGCGCGCGGCGGGTGTCCCCGCCAAGACACAATGCCATGCGGCCGGTGACGCAGAATTCACAATGCCCGCAAAATGCGCTGAGGCAGGACACCACATGGTCGCCCGGGTTTACC
>DMWU01000096.1:0-358 GCA_003483125.1 Erythrobacter sp.
CAGCTTCCTTGAGGCGTTGCAGAGCGAGTTTGTCAGTCCGGAGATCCATGTTCTCCTTCTTGTGAAACTCGTCAGCCAAGTATTCGACGATCGTACTGTCGAAATCTTCGCCACCCAGGAAAGTGTCGCCATTGGTAGACTTCACTTCGAATACGCCATCACCGATTTCAAGCACCGAGATGTCGAAAGTACCGCCACCCAAGTCGTACACAGCGATTGTCTTGCCATCGTCCTTCTCAAGCCCATAGGCAAGAGCGGCGGCAGTTGGCTCGTTAATGATACGCAGAACTTCGAGGCCTGCAATCTGGCCGGCGTCCTTGGTCGCCTGACGCTGCGCATCGTTAAAATAAGCAGGAAC
>DMWU01000096.1:636-3180 GCA_003483125.1 Erythrobacter sp.
GTTAAAATAAGCAGGAACAGTGATCACCGCCTGCTTAACATCTTCACCGAGATAACCCTCGGCAGTTTCCTTCATCTTTTGCAGGATAAAGGCTGAAATCTGGCTGGGTGAGTATTCTTCATCACCGGCTTCGACCCATGCGTCGCCATTCTTGCCTTTGACGATATCATAGGGGACGAGGCCCATATCTTTCTTGGTCAACGGATCGTCAAACCGACGCCCGATAAGGCGCTTGATTGCGAAGAGCGTGTTGTCTGGATTCGTAACAGCCTGACGCTTGGCCGGCTGGCCAATAAGTCGTTCATTTTCCTTGGTAAACGCCACAATAGAAGGAGTGGTGCGTGCACCCTCGGTGTTCTCGATAACCTTGGGTTTGCCCCCATCCATTACGGCTACGCACGAATTAGTCGTGCCAAGGTCGATGCCGATAACTTTTGCCATTATTTCCCATCCATTCTCAATTGTTGGACGCCGGACTTTAAGCTTCCCACAAGGGCAAAACCACTTGCCGGCTCTGAGTATTACCGTCTTATGGGGCGATATAGGTGCGGTTTTGCTTGGCACAAGGGACCCGCCGCACTAGTTTTTCATCTGTCTCATTGAGGGAGTACGGTTTGTGCGAATGAAAAATGTTTGGGCCGCCCTTCTGGCTGGCTCCAGCCTCTCGCTTGCCGCATGTGGTGGCGCAAGTGAAGAAGTAGTCGAAATCGCGCCAGAGGGCGTTCCGGGTATTAATGTAGAGAATGGGCGGTTGGTCCTCCCTCCCGTCGCGGGCAATCCTGCCGCTGTATACTTCGACCTGACCTATGACGGCGAGCGGGCCCTGACTATTCGTCGCGCGGACGTAGCCGGCGCAGAAAGCGCAATGTTGCATGATTACGGCGAGTACGACGGCAAGGTCCAGATGATGGAGGCACTGCCGATCGGTATTCGCAAGGGTGACAAGCTTAAGTTTGAACCTGGATCGAAGCACGTGATGACATTCGGACTACCGGAAGAGACCAGTCCGGGAGATTTGATCGAGGTAACGCTGACCGTTTCAGGTGGCGACAAGTACACTTTCGAAGCGACGGCCCAAGCCGCCGGGGATGAACGCTGACATTAAAGGCGACAGAAATTCAATCTTGTCCAGCTGGTGGTGAAAGAAGTCTCACGATTGGTGAAATTGAATTAGCGCGCAGCATATTTGGCAGTGCGACAAGATACGACCAGGTGACTTTGCGTAGGCGAAAATGGTTTCCATTACAGCCACGCAGGGTCACAATGGCCCCGTTAGGCCACATCCACTTTCATCCCGAAAGTCACGCCTATTGTGATGACTTCTCAATCCAGCACGTAGACAGGCAAGGTTTCTTTATTCACGAAATGGCACATGTCTGGCAGACCCAGACAAGAGGTAGATACTTTCTACTTTTCAACCGAATGCCTTGGGCAAAGTATACCTATTCACTAAAGTCAGGCTGGTCACTTGATCGATATGGGGTTGAACAGCAGGCCGAAATCATACGCCACGCATTCCTTTTGCGCAGTGGCGTTATCATCAACGGAATTTCTGATGTTGCCGCTTATGACGAGCCGGTCAACTTTGCGGTTCGATAAAGAAAAAGCGGCTCACTCTTCGCGATAGCTTTGGTGACATGCATGACAGGTGCTCGCCATCTGCATGAAGGCGTTAGACGCGCCTTCCCTGTCCCCTTCACCTGCAACTCTTGCAAGTTCTAGCGCAGCTTCACTACAGGCAGATGCCCGAGCTTCAAAGCCAGCTCGATCTGACCAAACTGTGTTGAGAACCCTGATCCCCTCAACCTTTGATCCTTCAGGGAACATTGACGGCAAAACCATTGCCTAGTTGGCCAACATCCTGGCTGCGCTGGCAGTGCGCCGCAGATCTCCACCCTCATCGATGCCAGCCTTGATCTGCCCGACCGCCTGGGTCGAGAGGAAATATGCGGCTCGACGCGCGGTAACAACGTCCTTCGCCTTGATCGAAACCGTTGTTTCATCAGACCCTAGTGCAGTAGAGTCATCTTGGCCATGAGCCGCGCCGCCGATCGCCAAAGTCGCAAGGCAAATGCCGCCCGATACGGCCAAAATACTAGCACGCTTCAACATAATCCATCTCCCTCCAATCAACTGGTTAGCGCAAATTGCACTGATGGTTACGGTTGAAGGTTCAGCCTACGCCTTCGTTTCTAGGAATCAAAGAGTGGCAAGGTCAGGCAGCGCATCCTTGTCAAGCATGCCTGAATTGTCTTTTAAAGGATATTTTAGGCCCGTTGCGCAGTTAAAAAGCACCACCTGGTATTCGGGCGAAATCCACTCTTTCGCGACGGCTTTTCGGTAAGCAGCCAATGTTGCTCCGCCTTCTGGACAAATGAGTAGTCCATCCTGCGCCGCGCATTCCGCAGTCGCCGCGATAATGTCTGCCTCATCAACCGCAAGGGCCTTCCCGCAGCTCTCACGCACCGCACGCAGAATCAGGAAGTCTCCAACTGCCTTGGGAACACGAATCCCGGCAGCAACGGTATGCGCATCTTCCCACCT
>DMWU01000008.1 GCA_003483125.1 Erythrobacter sp.
TGGGCCGCTTCCTCAGCCAAATGAAGCGGCAGCGCGGCGCGTGAGGGTCATCACAGGCAAGTTCCGCGGCCGCAAGCTTGTGGCGCCAAAGGGCGATACAACCCGCCCCACTGCTGATCGCACACGTGAAACTTTGTTCAACATGCTCACCAGTCGATTGGGGACGTTCGAAGATTGGACGATAGCTGATCTGTTCGCAGGCTCTGGCGCGTTAGGTATCGAGGCGCTTTCTCGAGGGGCGAAGAACTGTCTTTTTGTCGAAGAAGATTCAGTCGCACTTGAGGCGTTACGCAAGAACATCGAAACGCTCGATTTGCATGCTACGACAAGGATCGAGAAGGGGTCGGTCATGCGTCTTGGGCCGGCCAGAGTGCCATATGACCTGATTATGCTCGATCCACCCTATGCCACAGGGGCCGGCAACGTCGCGCTCGACCGTCTGCTGCGCCTAGACTGGATCGGCGCACAAACATGGATCGCGCTCGAAACTGGTGTGAAGGAAGATGTTGCGATCAAGGGCCTCACGATTGAAGCAGAACGCAATGTCGGCAAGGCAAAGCTGACGCTGCTCACAAAAGATGCTGGCTAAGCTTGCCGCACGAGACAATGTTCTCTAACTGTTCACGTTCACTATGAGCAATGATACAGCTCCACTTCCCGTCTCAGGAGACCAGATACCGCCCTATGCGGCGCAGTTAAATGCGCCGCAGCGCGAAGCGGTGCTGACGACTGAGGGGCCGGTCCTGATGCTGGCAGGTGCTGGGACTGGTAAGACCGCAGCTCTAACGGCCCGACTTGCGCACCTTGTGGCGACTAGGCAAGCTTGGCCGAGCCAGATCTTATGTGTGACTTTCACCAACAAGGCGGCCCGCGAAATGCGCGAGCGTGTAGCGGGTCATTTGGGCGAGGTAGCCGAGGGCATGCAATGGCTCGGTACGTTCCATTCGATCTGCGCCAAGATGCTGCGTCGACACGCCGAATTGGTAGGATTGCAGACCAACTATACCATCATTGATACCGATGATCAGCTGCGCCTCCTAAAGCAATTGATCGCCCAAAACGACCTGGATGAGAAACGCTGGCCCGCGCGCCAGCTTGCCGCACTGATCGACCGCTGGAAGAACCGCGGCCTAAACCCCGAGGATCTCGATGCGGCGGAGAATGAAAGTTACGCCAATGGCCGCGGACAGCAATTCTACCAGCTTTACCAAGATCGGCTGAAGTCGCTCAATGCCTGCGACTTCGGCGATTTGATACTCCATATGCTCAATATCTTCCGGCGGGATCATACCTTGCTGGAGGACTATCAGAAGCGCTTCAAATATATTCTCGTTGACGAATACCAGGATACAAACGCGGTCCAGTATCTTTGGCTGCGACTACTTGCGCAAAGCCACAAGAACATTTGCGTCGTTGGCGATGATGATCAGTCGATCTATTCATGGCGCGGCGCAGAAGTTGCCAATATCTTGCGGTTCGAAAAGGATTTTCCTGGCGCCAAGGTGATCAAGCTGGAGCAAAATTATCGTTCCACTCCACATATATTGGGCGCGGCCTCAGGCTTGATCCGCTCCAACAGCGAGCGTCATGACAAGACCTTGTGGACCGAAAAGAACCATGGCGACAAGGTTCGCGTAACCGGTGTGTGGGACGCGCCCGAAGAAGCACGCCGTGTTGGCGAAGAAATCGAACGGCTCGAGAGTGAAGGTGCGCCGCTGAACGAGGTCGCTATTCTTGTGCGTGCACAATATCAGACGCGCGAGTTCGAGGACCGGTTTATCCAGGTCGGGATAAATTACCGCATCATCGGCGGCTTCCGCTTTTATGAGCGGGCTGAGATTCGCGATGCCCTCGCCTATTTGCGCGTGATTGCGCAGCCGCAAGACGATCTGGCCTTCGAACGAATCTATAACCAGCCGAAGCGCGGCTTAGGAGCTAAGACGCTGGAAAAGATGCACCAGCAAGCGCGACGCACCAACCTTTCGCTGGCGGCTGCATCGCTCCAGCTGGCCGACAGCGACGAATTGCCAAAGCGCGCTTCCAATACGATCGCCGAACTGCTGAAGCAGTTCCTTCTTTGGCGCGAACAGGCGGAGCTTGTGACGCCTGCCGATCTCTTGCGCTTGGTTCTCGAGGAATCGGGCTATAATGAGATGCTGCAAAGAGAGCGCACAGCGGAAAGCGCCGGTAGGCTCGAGAATCTCTCAGAACTCGCCCGCGCGATGGAAGAATATGAATCACTGGGCGACTTTCTGGAACATGTCAGTTTGGTGATGGACAATGATGCGGCGGACGAAGAAGAAACCGTCACCATCATGACAATGCATGCCGCCAAGGGTCTGGAATTCGACCATGTCTTCTTGCCAGGTTGGGAAGAAGGTGTGTTCCCGTCGCAGCGCGCCATCGATGAAGGTGGGCTCGCAAGCCTGGAAGAAGAGCGTAGGCTGGCCTATGTTGCGATCACTCGCGCACGCAGGCGCTGCAATATCTTCCATGCTGCCAATCGGCGGATCTACGGCCAGTGGACCAGCAGCATCCCCAGCCGCTTCATTGAAGAGCTACCCGAAGAGCATATCGAACAGGAGACTACGCTTACCGGCGGGGCTTCAATGTGGCGCGCCAATTGGAGCGAAAAGGAAGACCCGTTCGCGCATGTAAGCGACGCAAGGCCTGATCGTTCATCGGCGCGCGGGCCGGGCTGGCAGCGTGCGTTGTCTACCGAATACGAAACCAAGCAGGTACGAGTAAAAGAGAATAAGCGCTCGGCCGCCAGCTTCGCGGCAAAGCCTCGCAGCGACATCGCCATTGGCGCGCGCGTGTTTCATGAGAAATTTGGATACGGCACCGTTACCGATCAGGAAGGTAACAGGCTTGAAATCGAATTTGAGAAGTCTGGCACGAAGCGCGTGATCGAC
>DMWU01000263.1 GCA_003483125.1 Erythrobacter sp.
AGCGTTTGGCGAGCATGTATTCCTGCTCTGCCGTTAAAACTGGGAACTTCTTTATCTCGGCCAGATAGCGGTTGAGGCTCTGCTCACCGCCCAGCGCCGGGACGGTCAAATTCTTACTTTTACTCACGTCTTCCCAAACCTTTCTTGCGTCAACCCCTCTTGCCGAACCCCTGATGGGCATCCGTCGTTGCGGGCCACATGGTTACATATAGACGTATTCTGCGATTTTTGCAGTGCAATTCGTCGATTTCAACATGCAGTTTGGTCGATTAGTGCACGCATGTCCTCAGGCAAATCGCATTCAAACGCCTGTTTTTCGCCGGTAATCGGGTGAATGAAGCCCAATGTCGCGGCATGGAGCGCTTGCCTTGCAAACCCTAACTGCTTGAGAACAGGACGAATCTGCTTCGGCGTCGATCCGTAAATTGGATCTCCCAATAGCGCATGGCCAATTGACGCACAGTGAACGCGAACCTGATGGGTTCGCCCGGTTTCCAGCCGGCACTCGATCAAAGCACATGAATTCAGCCGTTTGAGTACCTTATAGAGGGTCACGGCATGTTTGCCACGCGAGGAATCCTTGGGCAGCGGTGCCATTTTCTTTCTATTGGCGTCACTACGTCCGATTCGCCCTGAAATCATGCCTTCTTTGGGTGTTGGATGCCCGCCACAAACGGCGAGATAGCGCCTTTCGATCGAATGGTCGGCAAATTGCCTTGCAAGGCCTTCATGTGCGCCGTCGGTTTTCGCCACGACGAGGAGGCCAGACGTATCCTTGTCGATCCGGTGAACGATGCCGGGGCGGGCTACGCCGCCAATTCCCGATAGTTGGCCCTTGCAGTGGTGGAGGAGGGCATTGACCAGCGTGCCGTCGGGATTGCCTGCGGCTGGATGCACTACCATACCGGCATGCTTATTCACCACGATCAGGTGATCGTCCTCATAAACAACGTCCAGCGGGATATTCTGCGGTTGTGCCTCAGACTCCACCGCGGGTGGAATCTCTAATCGAAATTCTGTGCCCTGCTGCACTTTAGAACTTGGGCTGCTTGCGACTGTGCCATCCATCGCGACCAAACCCTGCGCAATCAATGCCTTCACCCGCTCGCGCGATAGCCCGCTGGCCTCGGCAATTGCCTTGTCCAGACGATTGGCGGTCTCCAGCTTGCCGGTGATGACTTTGTTGGCAGACATGTTAGTTCCATGCGCGATGCATATCGAAGTGACAAGGGATGTGGTTGAGGCAATGCATGCGGCAGCCTATGAAGAGCATCCGCGCGAAGCTTGCGGGATGTTGCTCGGCAATGGCGGCCGTATCACTGCGTTCCGAAGGGTCCGCAATGTCCACCCCACGCCCGAAACGCACTTCGAAATTGATCCCCAGGCATTGATCGATGCGCATCGCGATGCGCGTGGCGGCGGACTGCAATTGTTGGGCTATTTTCACTCGCATCCCAACAGCTCGGCCAATCCATCGGCCAAGGATCGGGAAATGGCATCAGGCGATGGAAGAATTTGGGTAATCAAGGGAGATGATGGCATTACGTTCTCGCGCGATAAAGCCGAAGGATTTCAGCGACTTTCCTACAAGATTGTTGACGCTTAGGATGTAGCTGATGCGGAAGCTAGATTCCTTTCCCACGATCTTTGCCTATTGATGGTTGGCAGCAAGGTTTTTTTACCTTTAGACAGTGTCGCATGTGTCGCATTCAATAGAAAATTACCCGGATCTGACGACTAAGATGACCCAGACTTCTTCACTAGAACTTGCCAGCCTGCTGTGCTCGCGCCTTTGCCATGACATGCTCTCGCCGGTTGGCGCATTGTCAAACGGGCTTGAGCTTCTGGCTGACGAGACCGATCCGGAAATGCGCTCGCGGTGCATCGAGTTGCTTGAGCAGAGCGCCAAAATCAGCACCGACAAGCTCAAATTCTTCCGCCTTGCCTTTGGTGCGGCTGGTGGCTTCGGGGATTCGGTGCCGGTCGAGGAGTCGCAGGATGTAATCAATGCGCTGGTCTCGGATTCCAAGGGTGTAGAGATCAACTGGGCAATCGACGGAGCCGAACTGCCAAAGCCGGCCGTGAAAGTGATGCTCAATTTCGCCGCGATCGCGCTCGATGCGCTGATCAGGGGGGGTACGCTCGATATCGGTGCGGAGATGAATAACGGTGCGGCAGAGATCGTAGTGCGCGCCACGGGTGACAGGATCGCGTTTGACGAAGTGATCGGACGGGCGCTCCACGGCGAGTTGGCGCCGGGTGAACTCAGCAGCCGTACCGCAGCCGCCCACATGCTGGCACTGCTCGCAGAGAAAGACGGTGGCGGGCTGCAATATAAGCTAAGCGACGATGCGCTGGTGCTTGGTGCCGTGCTTCCTCCGCCGCCCGGGATGATCGGCTAAAATGAAAGACGAGCTGGTCCATCGCGAGCAGCTTTCGCCAAATTTCAACGAGCGCACGCTGCCGATCAACATGGTGGTGTTGCACTATACGGAAATGAAGCCGGTTGAGACCGCGCTTGAGAGGCTTTGTGACCCCGATGCGCAGGTTTCAGCACATTATCTGATCAGCGAGGAAGGCGAGGTGACGAGGCTGGTGCCGGAGGGCAAGCGTGCCTGGCATGCAGGCGCCTCTTACTGGCGCGGGCACAAGGATGTGAATTAGGCCTCCATCGGGATCGAGCTTGATCATCCGGGGCATGCGCTGGGCTATCGGCCGTTCGCCAATGAACAGATCGAGGCGTTAATCCCTCTTCTGAACCGTATTGTGCGGCATTACGATGTTCCGCGCGCCAATGTTGTTGGGCATTCCGATGTCGCACCGGCGCGCAAGACTGATCCGGGTGAGCTGTTTCCGTGGGATTGGCTGGCAGAATACCGCCTTTGCCTGCCAAAGCCGCATAAGCTGGAACTAGGCGATCCGTTTGACAATGACGGAGCCTTCTATCTCGCGCTTGAGCGCTTTGGCTATGACATCACCGACGGCCACAAGGCGGTGGAAGCATTCCAGCGGCGGTGGCGGCCGGAGCGGATCGATGGCGAGGTGGATGGCCACATCAGGGCGATTTTGTTCCAATTACTCTTGGATCGCGACCGCGGAACGACTAGATAGGGACCGCCAGGGGGCTGGGCAGCCGCGTTCGGAGTAATCCGACCGAGGAAAGTCCGGGCTCCACGAAACAAGGGTGGCGGGTAACGCCCGCCCGGCGAAATCTTCGGATCAAGCCGAGGGAAAGTGCCACAGAGAGTATACCGCCGATGGCCCCTAAAGGGCACAGGCAAGGGTGAAAGGGTGCGGCAAGAGCGCACCGGGGCTCTGGTAACAGTGTCCGCATGGCAAACCCCACCCGGAGCAAGGCCAAATAGAGGCCTCGCGCTGGAAAGCAGGGGCGTTTCGCCCTGAGAGGCCCGGGTTGGCTGCTTGAGCCATGGAGCAATCCATGGCCTAGACGAATGGCTGCCCTTGCAGGGCTGGTGCATTTGCATACCGCCTGCAGGACAGAACCCGGCTTACAGGCCCCCTGGCACCTTTGCGCACTCGCGCAGCTTATTTTCTGACAATTCGCTGGAAATAACTTTCGCTCAAGTGCAAGATTTGCCCAACTGAATTGGGCAAATAGGATTGGCCAGGTAAAGGCCGGGGCTTAGTCCCGGCCCACGCTGGTGTATGTGAAGCCAGCCTGACGCATGTCTTCCGGCTTGTAGATATTCCTGAGGTCAATCATTACCGGTGCATTGGCGAGGGATTTGACCCGCTCAAGATCCAGCGCACGGAAGGCGTCCCATTCGGTGACGATAACCGTAGCATCCGCGCCCTCGATCGCCTGATAGGGATTATCGCACATAGTCACATGCGGCATGAGAGGTTGCGCTATCTCCATTCCTTCAGGGTCAAAGGCGCAGATTTTCACACCTGCGTCGTCTAGCATCTGCGCGATCGCGATCGCGGGTGAATCGCGCATATCGTCGGTATTCGGCTTGAAGGTGAGGCCAAGCATTGCAACCCTTTTGCCGCGTGCTGTCTTGGAGCCGCCAAGAGCCTCCACAACCTTGCGGCCCATGGCGCGCTTGCGACTGTCATTGACCTTGACCACCGCCTCAACGATGCGCGTGGGGCTGTCATAATCTTCGGCAGTCTTGAGAAGGGCGAGAGTATCCTTCGGGAAGCACGAGCCGCCATAGCCTGGTCCGGCGTTCAGGAACTTGGCCCCGATACGATTATCCATGCCGATACCGCGGGCGACATCCTGCACATTTGCACCGACATTCTCGCACAGATCGGCCATCTCGTTAATGAAGGTGATCTTTGTCGCAAGGAACGCATTCGCCGCATACTTGATCAGTTCGCTCGAGCGACGATTGACGAAAAGGATCGGCGATTCATTGAGGAATAGAGGACGATAGACTTCGCGCATTACCTCGCGCCCGAAATCATCCTCAGCACCGATCACAATCCTGTCGGGCCGTTTGAAATCACCGATCGCCGCACCTTCGCGAAGGAATTCGGGATTGGAAACGACCGCTACCTTATGTGCGGTGCCACTATCGGCCAGGATACGCTCAACCTCGTCACCCGTACCCACAGGCACGGTGGACTTGGTTACCACAACGGCATCATTGGCGAGGTTTTCACCCACCTCGCGCGCGACCGCATGAACGAATGAGAGATCGGCATGGCCATCGCCGCGTCGGCTGGGCGTGCCAACGGCAATGAAGATGGCTTTGGCGTCCTTGATCCCTTCCGCAAGGTCGGTTGTGAATGACAGGCGGCCAGCCTTCACATTACTTTCGACCAATGCATCGAGACCTGGCTCGTAAATAGGCATAACGCCCTGGTGCAGCTGCTCGATCTTAGATGTGTCCTTGTCGATGCAGACTACATCATGGCCAAAGTCAGCAAAGCACGCGCCAGAAACAAGCCCGACATAGCCCGAGCCCACCATTGCGATCTTCATCTATTCTTACCCTTCGTTCCTGATCGAGATCGATCCGTCTTCATCGACGGACTGGATAGTCCGACGACGATCTTCTTCCAGCACGAGTGCGGTTAATATGCCCGAACGAAATGCGCCGGTATCAATTCCTATGCGGTTGCGGCAATCCTCTACAGCGTCAAAAATCGTATGGCCATGCACGACAACCTTTTCCAGCGGCTCTTTATGCCGAAGGAATCGCTCGCGAATCCACAATAGATCGTTGCGCTTCTGCTCATCGATCGGAAGCGCCGGATTGATTCCTGCATGGGCAAACGCGTAATCGCCGACCACGATCAATTCTTCAAACGCCTCAAGAAACGCGCGCGCTTCCTGCGGTACGATTTGCGGGAGGCGTTGCTGAAGCTCTTCAAGTGCAAGAGCATTGAATTCCTTCCGACCGATCCCGAAGCTTAGGATTGTCTCGCGTCCACCGTGCTTTAGGAAATGCCGCAAGACCTCGATGTCGTCGAAGCTTTGCAGGAACATCTCCTCATGGTTT
Source organism: Erythrobacter sp. (assembly GCA_003483125.1). GTDB lineage: Bacteria > Pseudomonadota > Alphaproteobacteria > Sphingomonadales > Sphingomonadaceae > Erythrobacter. The sequence continues at coordinate 5,475 of DMWU01000263.1, forward strand.
CCCGCAAGGATTCGGACGGTGCGCTGTCGCTGCCATTCTTGCGCGCGCCTGATTACGCCCGCGCTGTCGGGGCCGCGATCAACCAAATCACCCAACAGCACAACAGTAGTTAGCGCCGGTGCACCCGCGTCATCATCTTTCTCGATGGCATCAATAAGAGCATCGAATAGGTCCAGCCTCCCATGGATATCACCCAACACATAATAGCGTTCGCCCGTCGGGACACGCGGCAAGGCGCGCTTTTCAGCTTGGGTTCGGAATAGCTTTCTAAGTGGTTCGAACATTCTGCTTAGGCATCAAGTGGGGGTCCATGCTGCGCATTAGGACAGCTGTGGCTGGACGGCAACAGATTGGGCCAACCAGGCATCGTATTGCAGCGTCCGATTGTGGCAATTTCTCCCCTGCCAAGAATAACTTCTGCAGTTTCATGACAAAACGTCTTGTGCAGCGCAGCAAAATGTGCAGGATTGTTTTTGCATTCGGACGAGACCGCAGAAAATAGACGGCAGCCGAATACGCAGGTGGGACGAAGCAACTTTAAACAGTCAAGGAAACTGTCATGCTAACGTCCATCCGCGGCATTATGGCCGCAACTATCTCTGCTGGCATTGCCCTCTCCGCAACGCCGGCGCTTGCTGAAAACAACGAACCTACCGCAGACCAGGTCGGCCCTGCGCTCGAAGTTGAGCGTTCGGTTGAAGAATTCGACATTGAAACCACCAACAATGTTGGGGGCGAGAGCGGATTCGAACTCTCGGGCAATGTTGCAATGGTCACCGATTATCGCTTCCGCGGTGTATCGTTCTCTGACGGTGATATCGCGCTGCAAGGCGGTATCGACCTCGCTCACTCTAGCGGTCTTTACATCGGGACCTGGGCATCAACCATTTCAGGCGGTAGCCCCTATGGTGAGCTCGAGCTCGATGTCTATGCTGGCTGGAGCGGCGACGTCTCCGATGGCGTGACCTTCGATGTCGGCCTGCTCTACTACATCTATCCTACAGAGAATGAATTCGCAGATGCGCTCGATCTAGATACTGACTATTTCGAGCCTTACGCTTCGATCGGTACAACTCTTGGCCCGGTAGGCGCGACATTAGGCGTCGCTTATGCTTGGGACCAGAGCTCGCTAGGAGATGAAGACAATCTCTATATCTACACCGATCTCGAAGCCGGAATTCCGGATACACCGGTAACTTTCACTGCGCACCTCGGTTACACTGACGGCGTCTTTGCGACACAGGCCGACGGCAGCTCATTCGACTGGGGCCTCGGCGTATCTTACGCAGTGACTGAAAACCTCAGCCTTGGTTTCGATTATGTCGATACACAGGGACCGTCCTTTGAAGATTTCACTGATGCCGGCTTCTTGTTCACTATCGGCTACAGCATGTAATCCAAACCGGATAATACAGGGGGAACAGCCCGCGTCGGGAAACCGGCGCGGGCTTTCTTCAATGCAAGGTCGTATCAGTCGAGCGCAAAGTCGACAGTGGTGACGACGCGTACCTTCTTGTAGGGCGTGTCGTTCACGCCCCAGCCACCGCCTTCTCCATCGCCCATCAAATTCTCCAATCGTCTTTACGACGAAAGCCGCTACAAGAGTCTCGATGGATCCTTTTTTAATGAGGGCGACAGCCAATGATTAAATATCTTCACAGCATGATCCGGGTAACCGATCCCGATTCTACAGTTGCCTTCTTCAACCTGATTGGATTGGAGGAAGTGCGCCGCTTCGAAGTCGAGGCTGGTCGCTTCACTCTGATTTTTCTCGCAGCCCCCGGGCAAGAAGGGCAGGCAGAAGTTGAGCTGACTTATAATTGGCCCCCTGAAGACGGCAGTGAGGCAGAGGGTTATGATGGCGGGCGCAATTTTGGTCATCTCGCCTATCGCGTTGACAACATTTACGAAACTTGCCAGCGGCTGATGGATGCAGGCCATGTGATCCATCGTCCGCCTCGCGATGGTCATATGGCCTTTGTCAAATCACCTGACGGTATTTCGGTCGAATTGCTCCAGGATGGCAATCTCCCGCCCAAGGAACCTTGGGCGAGCATGGAAAATACCGGCACCTGGTAGTCGGAGAACCCTAGGCTGGATCCCTTTCCTCGCCTTCTGGATTGATCAGAAGATCTCTTTCCTCAGGGTGCGTAGTGGTTAGCCGCAATATCACATAGCCCATTATCGCGGATATTGCTGAGCCCGAAAGAATGCCGATCTTGGCCTCTTCGATGAACAGCTCATTGCCCGGGAAGGCAAGTCCGCCGATAAACAGCGACATGGTGAATCCGATACCGGTCAGGATACTCACACCCCAGATTTCTACCCAATTCGCGTTTTCCGGCCGCTCTGCGATGCCGAATTTCACTGCAAGCCAAATGGTCGAGAATATGCCGACCTGCTTACCCAGTACGAGACCTGCGGCGATCGCAATGGGTAGCGGTGCTAGGATCTCGTCGGCGCCCAATCCCGCGAACGAGACCCCCGCATTGGCAAAGCCGAACACGGGCACGACCAGATAGGCGCTCCATGGTGCTAGCCCATGCTCGAGATGCTCGACCATTCGTTTGCCGGTCTTCGAATACATTGGGATTGTCAGCGCGGCGACAACGCCTGCAATCGTCGCGTGCACCCCGGTATTGAGTACGCAGTACCAAAGCACCAGGGCCAAGAGGATGTATGGCGTGTAGCGCCCAACCTGCATGCGATTGAGTACCATCATTGCGCCAAAGACTATGACCGAGGCGAGCAGCCAAACCGTCTTGACAGTGGGCGTGTAGAAGAAGGCGATAACCAGGACCGCGCCAATATCGTCAACGATGGCTACTGTGAGTAGGAAAAGGCGCAAGCTGGCGGGAACCCGTGTGCCAAGCAGCCCCAGTACGCCCATGGCGAAAGCGATGTCGGTCGCTGCA
>DMWU01000285.1 GCA_003483125.1 Erythrobacter sp.
AGGCCGGCAAGGATTGAGGGACCCTTCCAGTTAACTCGATCCAAATCGGCGATCCGGTTTACGTGGAGATTGACGGCAAGGGGAACGACAAGATCTGGGAAGCTTCGAGAACTACGACAACCAAGATCTATACAGATGTCGAGGCCACGGATAGCGGCAACGGTGCTGCCCTTCCTGGTACTTATTCGGAATTTAATGTCAGGTGCGACACCGTCATGTCTTCCGGCATCTATGTGATCGATGGCGGTGTATTGAAGGTCAATGCAAACACGCGCTTGTCGGGACAGGGTGTGATGTTCGTACTCAAGAATGGGGCGAGCATAAATATTGCCGGTTCGGCTCAGATCGCTTTGTCCGCAATGAACAAACAGCAATTGCTTGCAGCTGGCGTGCCTGCCAGCGACGTGGACGATTTGCTGGGCATGCTTATTTTTGAGGATCCAGACTCACAGGGATCAGAGGAAAGCCAGCTTACTGGCAGCTCTGACTCTGTTTTTGACGGAATTATCTATCTTCCGAACAGCCCTCTGAAGATTTCAGGCACGCCGTCCGGAAACAGCCAATGCATGGTCATTGCAACCAAGACCTTGCAATTCGCGGGTACAACCGATGTTTCGTCGCTGTGCCCAACTGGCGCCAATCCGAAGGGCACGGCTCTTGAAACAAATGATCGCGTCCTATTGGTGGGGTGATGAAGATGCGGAAATTCAACGAACTTCAACGCGACAATGAAGGCGCGATGATCATCGAGACAGCATTCGTCTTGCCGATCCTGATCCTATTGGGCCTGGGCGGATTCGAAGTGAGCCAGATGGTAGCGCAGAGCACCGAAACTCAAACTGCACTGGCCGAAGCTACGGCGGTTACATTGGCTACCACGCCAGATACCCAGGACGAGATCGATACGATCGAGGATATTGTCAAGAAGTCCACCGGCCTTGCCGATGACAGCGTGAAATTCGTCAAGAAGTATCGCTGCGGAACCGATGATGCTCTCGTTGAGTTGGAGACAAACTGCGCGAGCGGAACAATAGTGGCGGAGTTTCTAGAGATTTCGATAAGCCATACTTACACGCCGGTCTGGAAGAAGATTGGCATCGGTTACGATGTAAAAATGGGCAAGACACAACTCGTGCAAATTGGGCAGTTTGAAGCGCCATGAGAGATCTAAAGCAAATCGTTCGCAACGATGATGGCTCAACCATCATCGAATTCGCTATGCTTGGGCCGATCGTGCTCGGCCTGATGATTGCCGTGCTTCAACTGGGTATGGCCATGCAATCATATAACGCCGTGCGCAGTGTAACTGCCGAGACTGCACGCTATGCTCTGGTCGAATATCAAAAGGGCAATACGCCCGATAATGCGACGATCAGGACGACCGCTATGGGGATCGCCGACGGAGCACCTTACCTACTGAACCCTGAGCATTTGACTATAAGTGTGTCAGATGCAGGCACGCAGCGCGTTGACCGAGCCAGGGAACTGACTGTGAACGTCAGCTACCAGGTGCCCAGCTTCCTGCCGTTCTTTGATTGGGTACGCCCGACGGTAACGCACGAGCGCCCAATCTTCTTGCTAGATAGCTGACACAAACTCGGAAAGCTGCCCTCAATCGGCGTAGCAAACCTTACGTGCAGCGCTTACGATCCTCTCTACATCGATAAGCGCCAGCTTCTCGAGATTGGCCGCATAAGGCAGCGGCACATCCTCGTTGCAGACCCTTTCAACCGGGGCATCAAGATGATCAAAGCCATCTTCCATGCAAATCGCAATAACTTCAGAAGCGATTGAACATGTCGGCCAGCCTTCTTCGGCGATGACAAGCCGGTTGGTCTTCGCAAGACTCTCCAAAATGGTTTGCTTGTCGAGCAGCCGTAGGGTGCGGAGGTCGATTACTTCGGCATCGATGCCCTGCCCTGCTAAGTTCTCGGCGGCTTCAAGCGCGAATCCTACTCCAATCGAATAGCTCACGATGGTCACATCGTTGCCCGGCCGTATGATGCGCGCCTTGCCGATGGGAAGTATGTGATCGTGGACATCTGGAACGTCGAAAGTTCGTCCATAGACCAGCTCGTTCTCGAGGAGCACAACCGGGTCCTCGCAGCGAATGGCTGCTTTCATAAGACCCTTGGCATCCGAAGAGTCATATGGCGCAATTACGATGAGACCTGGAACACTGGCATACCATGGGCCATAATTCTGGCTGTGCTGCGCTCCAACTCTACTCGCTGCTCCATTGGGGCCACGAAACACCACCGGGCAACGCATCTGACCGCCAGACATGTAATTGGTTTTCGCCGCAGAGTTGATGATGTGATCAATTGCCTGCATGGCAAAATTGAAGGTCATAAACTCGACGATGGGCCTCAGACCGCCCATTGCCGCGCCGGTACCAATTCCGGCGAAGCCATATTCGGTTATCGGCGTATCGATGACACGCTTGGCGCCAAACTCGTCAAGCAAACCCTGCGTGACTTTATAGGCGCCCTGATATTCGGCGACCTCTTCGCCCATCACGAACACGCGATCGTCGCGACGCATTTCCTCTGCCATGCCATCACGCAATGCTTCGCGCACAGTAAGGCTGCTGAAACTGATGCCCTCAGGAATTTCTGGATCGGATGCCGGTTGGCTGACCGGTTTTGATACTGCAATTGGCGCCTCTTCGACCAGAGTATCGACTTGTGTCTCAAGCGTGGGTGCTGGTTCGGACGCAGGCACCTCAGCATCGGACACGTCTTCGCCGTCTCCCGCCAGCAGCGCAATCACCGTACCTACGGCAACATTCTCGCTTCCTTCCGCGACCAGTATCTTGCCCAGAACTCCCTCATCAACAGATTCGAATTCCATCGTGGCCTTGTCGGTTTCGATCTCTGCAATGATATCGCCGATCTCAATCGCATCGCCCTCCTGCTTCAACCACCGGGCGAGAGTTCCTTCTTCCATCGTGGGTGAAAGAGCGGGCATTTTCAGTTCAATTGCCATGGCTCAATACTCCTCCACCAAGACATCGGTGTAGAGTTCAGCCGGGTCTGGCTCAGGCGAATTCTCTGCAAAATCCGCGCTTTCGGAAACTTGCGCGCGGATCGCCTTATCTATGGCCTTCAGTTCCGCCTCGTCCTTTCCTTTGTCGATCAGGATTTTCTTCAGACCCTCGATCGGGTCGCGATGCTCGCGGACATCCTGAACCTCTTCACGAGTGCGATATTTCGCAGGATCGGACATTGAGTGCCCCCGATAGCGATATGTACTGCACTCCATCAGTACTGGCCCACCTCCATTGCGGACATGTTTGAACGCGATTTCAGCCG
>DMWU01000187.1 GCA_003483125.1 Erythrobacter sp.
GTCTGCATTGCTCATGATGCCCCTTCCATGATGGGCAGCCTCTTCAAACCCGCCTTCATACCGCGCACCATTTGCATAATTTGCAACACCTTGGCCGGAAATTTCTCCGTCTAACCAAGAGCCCTCATAAGTCCCGCCATCCGCAAAAGTGATTTTGCCGTTACCTTCGGGTTTTCCTTTTTCAAAATTACCTTCATAAACGGATCCGTTGGGAAAAGTCGCTATCCCCTGGCCTTTGATTTCCCCATCGACCCAGTCACCGACATATTCATATCCATTAGGGAGACGATAGGTGCCTTTGCCATGCTGTAATCCATCGCGAAACGTTCCCTCGTACATTCCGCCATCGGGATATTGTTTGGTGACGATTGTATCGCTCTGCCCATACACCATGCTTGCGCCCGCGCATTGCAACGCCAGCAAAGATAAGATCAGAAGTTTCTTCATCGATGTTTCCCCGTGTCCCTCATAGACATTCGGAATCTAGTCCAGAGCGTACTATGTTACAAACCAAAAAAAGGTCAAATAACAAGGCCAATTCAGAGTTTTACTTTAACGAAACGGCAAAAAATTGCGGGTATCGTGCGCGAACGTATAGAAAAGTGATCTTAAAACAGGCTTTTAAACGAATCAACATGTCCCCGATTGATGGATGAACGTGCCGCAAACACCAAGCCATGCAGACTGCATTCGGAGGTCAATGGTTGCTTTCCGTTCAGAAAACGTTTGGTGCTCCTAAATCTTGTGAAAACTGTTGAGGGCGTCCGCTTTATCAAGACCGGAAGGTTTCAGCTTTGGCTCACTCCGTTTCATATGGCGCGGGTCGTCCAGAGATGCTGCCTCAAACGCGACGGAATGTTCAAAAAGGCAATGTTACGGCGTTACATCAAAAGATCACATATTCCCCGAAGAATAATCATTGAAAGCAACAGAGAGCAAAAGCAGACCTTAGCAGCATCTATTCTAATGCGCGCGCGAGCGCATTTACCTGTCACTTTTTGGTGCGAAGTTTCTACCCAATGACATTTTTGCGAACCGTCCAACGTAGCTTTAGAGTCGCGTTGTCATTTGATATCCGGCGTGGAAATAAAGTTTGGCATATGTCAATGGCATGGCTTTAAACCATGTGATCCGCTCCAGTGTAAAAAGTGCGGCACCCAAAGGCACATTAAGCATCTCTGACAACATCTGATCCGCATTGACCGTCGAAAATATCACTTCTGCATCAGAGAAGGGGACCTCACGGATCAGCCATTCGTTCGGGTTGATGTCTTCAAATGCCTGAACGCGGGCCTTTGGAACAGATGCAAGGTTGATCCAGCGGTCCTCGTATTGAAAAGCGCGGCTGCCTGCATAGTGCATGCATCGCAGATGAAGAACGTCATCTCCTCCTTTCCTTCCCATCCGCGCACGCAGCCAATCGGGGGGTGTTTCTTCGGTGCGCTCAATCAGGGCGTAACGATAGTCAAAACCTGTTGCTTCGATTTCCTCCCGAATGCGCGGAATGACAAATTTAGCTTGGCGGGTTGGTGAGGATTTTATCCGTGTTCCGGCCTTGCGTTTGCGTTCAATGACGCCGTCGCTGGCCAATTCGCGTAGGGCGCGGTTCATGGTTGCGCGGGCGCACCCGAATTCCTCTGACAGGGCAACCTCGCCCGGCATCAAAGATCCCGGCGCCCAGACTGTATCATGAATGCGTTTCAGGATCGCATTTTTGACGTCACCATAGGACGTTTTTTGGGTCGCGCTCATCTCAGGCGATCCTTAAGGTCATGAACACACTGCCGATATTATGCGGTGATTTGAGGTCCATTGATATGGCGGCCTTCGCGTACCATATGCCGCCCTGCGCTCCATAGATCGCTGACAACCTGATCTTTGGCGGCAAAGACCAATCCGTCGAGCAGTTGTTCGTCAGAGAGCGCGAAAAGCGCAGGATCATTGCGATCAATCGCAACCAAATCCGCAAGCTGCCCGACCGCAATGGCGCCGCATGCACGCCCCAAGGCCCGCGCACCCCCTTTTGCAGCGCTGAGATAAAGTGCCTCTCCGGTGGATCCGGCCCCCTTTGTCATCACATTGCGTTCCTTTCGGCTAAGGCGCTGGGAATATTCAAGGGTCCGTAATTCTTCGGTCAGCGAAATATTTATGTTTGAATCAGAGCCAACTCCATAATGTCCACCCGCAGCAACAAACTCAGGGCCATTGAATATTCCATCGCCAAGATTGGCCTCGGTCGTGGGGCAGAGCCCCGCGACGGCGCGGGATTCTGCAAGTCCGCTGATCTCACCATCATCCATATGCGTGGCGTGGATCAGGCACCAGCGCTCATCGATCTGACAATTGTCGAGCAGCCAGCGCACGGGCCGCGCGCCAAGATATGCCTCGACTTCATCGACCTCTTTCACCTGCTCGGCAGCGTGAATATGGATAGGGCCGTTCGGGCAAAGTGTCATGCATGCTTCAAGCCCTGCCTTGTCGACTGCCCGCAATGAATGAGGGGCCAAACCGAGCCTGAGGTCAGCGGGTATTTCTGCTGCAAGCTTTTCAAGCCGAGCGTAGAGCTTCGCAAAGTCGTCAATACTACAGCCAAAGCGGCGCTGCTCTTCCGACAGGGATCGGCCATCCAACCCGCCATATGTGTAGAGAACGGGTAGATGCGTCAGGCCGATCCCGCTGGCTTCGCTCGCGGCAAGGATGGCACGCGAAGTTTCAGCAACGTCGTCGTAATGCGTGCCGTCGGGCCGGTGATGCAGGTAATGAAACTCGGCCGAAGCAGTAAAGCCGGACTCTGCCATCTCCATCTGAACATTCGCGGCGATTGCTTCGATGTCATCTGGCGTCAGCAGCTGCAGAAAGCGGTACATGACCTTCCGCCAACCCCAGAAATCACCCGATCCTTCCGGCCCCCGCCTTTCGGCAAGGCCCGCCATTGCGCGCTGGAAACTGTGCGTGTGGAGATTGGCCATGCCGGGCAGGAGTGTGCCGATCGCGTTCTCGGGCTCGAAACCATCAGCTGAAATGCCTTGGATCACGCCAGAATCATCGAAACTGACCACGCGGTTAGCAAGCCAACCCGTAGGGGTGAGAATCTGCCGAGCGGATATCCTGCCTGCCATATTCCTGTTGCAGCCTGCAATTATTATGTGCATACATAATCATGGATTGGAGAGGAACGCAAGCCCGTGTCAGAGCGAGTCTTCCATGCATGTTCTGCGGCCACGATGTTGGTTGACGAGCAGGACTATGGGTTGATTGATGATGCAGCCATTGCTGCCAAAGACGGCAGAATCGAGTGGGTCGGGGCTGCCGGAAATTTGCCTGAATTATATCAAGGCTGGAGCAAAACCGACCTTGGCGGCGCGCTTGTTACGCCCGCGTTGATCGATTGCCATACGCATTTGGTTTTCGGTGGGGATCGCTCGCATGAATTTTCCTTGCGGCTGGTTGGTGCGAGCTATGAAGAGATCGCGCGCGCAGGTGGCGGTATCAACTCGACTGTTGAGGCAACGAGGGCGGCGAGTGATGAAGAGCTGCTCGCTTCTGCCTTAACCCGCGTGGACGATCTGATCTCTGATGGCGTGGCTGTGATCGAGGTCAAATCGGGCTATGGCCTGACGATTGAACACGAGCTACGTATGCTGCGCGTGGCGAGGGCGATCGAACAGCATCGACCTGTCCGTATTTGCACCAGTTGGCTTGCCGCTCATGCGTTGCCTCCCGAATATGCTGATGCGCCCGATGCCTATATCGATGAAGTCGCTATTCCCGGGCTTGAAAAAGCGCAAGGTGAAGGTCTTGTCGATGCGGTTGACGGCTTTTGCGAAGGGATAGGTTTCACGCCAGAGCAAATTCGGCGCGTTTTCGAGAAAGCGCGAGAATTGGGCATTCCGGTCAAGCTCCATGCCGAGCAGTTGAGCGACCTGAAGGGCGCTATGTTGGCCTCCGAATTTGACGCACTTTCCGCAGACCATCTTGAATATCTGGCGGAGGAAGATGTGCCCACCCTTGCCGAAAAGGGCGTCGTTGCGGTGATGCTGCCCGGCGCATTCTATGCCCTGCGCGAGAGCAAGCTGCCGCCGATTGATGCATTGCGCGCAAATACGGTGCCGATGGCTGTTGCGACCGACAGCAATCCGGGTAGCTCGCCGATGTCGTCACTGAGGCTGGCGATGAATATGGCCTGCACCCTTTTCCGCCTTACTCCCGAGGAAGCGCTGGCAGGGACAACGCGCAATGCAGCCGCGGCACTTGGCATCGGTTCGGAATACGGATCAATCGAGGCGGGCAAGCGCTGTGATCTTGCAGTCTGGAACGCAACTCACCCGAACTATCTGAGTTATTGGATTGCCGGAGATTTGCTTCGTGGCCCAATCAGCGCGGGAAAGTTTAATGAGCATTGAGCTTTCGCCGGGCCAAGTCTCGCTGGCGCAATTGGAGGCGCTATATAGCGGCGACGGCACCTTCCACATTTCCGATGACGCCATGGCGTCTGTTGCCGCAGCAGTCTCACGTTTGGAGAAAGCGGTCGCAACG
>DMWU01000278.1 GCA_003483125.1 Erythrobacter sp.
TCCATATAGCAAGACCCCGTTCCACCAGATCGCTACTCGCCTGGTCCAGCTGCGATTGTCCATTGGCAATTTCGGCACGCATGGCAGTTGCCGCCTCTGCCAATGTCCGCCCGCCAAGATGGGCGGTGACATAGTTACTTACCTGCTCAAGGGCGGACGGAGAATAGACACCTTCCAGCTCAACGATCCGATTTTCAACGCCGCCATCCTCGCCAACCAGGACGGCGAGCGCCCTTCCCTGCCCCAAATTGACCAAATTGAACTGCGCCAGTCTCTGCTCGCGCGTTGGAACCATAACCATGCCGGCTGCGCCCGATATGTCGGAGAGCACGGCACTAGTCTTCTCAAGCGCCTGTTCAATGGGGCCTGGTTCCGAGAGCCGCTCTTCAATCGCCGCGCGTTCTTGCACGGTAGGCTCCGCCACCTGCATCATGCCATCCACGAATATGCGTAGCCCTGTATCTGTGGGCAGGCGGCCGGCGCTCGTATGAGGAGCCGCTAGGAGGCCCAATTGCTCCAGATCTGCGAGGACGGAGCGAATTGAAGCAGGCGACAAGTTGAGTGCCCCCTCCACTGCCAATGTCTTCGATCCAACAGGATGACCGCTTTCCAGATAGCCTTCGACCACCATGCGGAAGATCTCGCGCGCGCGATCGTTTAGTTCGGTGATCGATGGTGACGACATGATGTTTATTTAATCACTGCTCTTGCGGCCTCAAGCCTTCTCCGCCTAACGCCTGCGCAACGATTAGACAAAGGATCAATTATGCGACCTTCCGGCCGCGCGCCCGATGAAATGCGCGCTATCACCATCGAAACTGGGTTCACAAAACATGCGGAGGGATCGTGCCTCGTCAGCTTTGGCGACACGCGCGTACTATGCACAGCCAGCATAGAAGAGCGTATTCCGCCGTGGCTGCGCGGCAAGGGCGAAGGCTGGGTAACAGGCGAATACTCTATGCTACCCCGCTCCACCCACACGCGAAGCTCTCGAGAGGCAGCGCGCGGCAAGCAATCTGGCCGAACGCAGGAAATCCAGCGACTGATCGGACGCAGCCTGCGAGCAGTGGTTGACCTTGAAAAGCTTGGCGAACGGCAAATCACGCTCGATTGCGACGTTTTGCAGGCCGATGGCGGCACAAGAACAGCCTCCATTTCCGGCGCTTGGGTCGCCTTGCGACTGGCCGTGAATAGCCTGATGGATAAGAAGCTGATCACCCAGGATCCGATCTCCTCGCAAGTCGCCGCGATCAGTTGCGGCATCTACAATGGCACGCCCGTCCTCGACCTCGACTATGATGAAGATTCCTCGGCCGATGCCGATGCCAATTTTGTCCTGCTGACTGGAGGACAGATTGCAGAGGTGCAGGCCACTGCCGAAGGCGCAACCTATGACGAAGAAGGCTTGCTGCGCCTCCTGCGCCTTGCCCGGATCGGGTGCGACAGAATTTTTACTGCGCAAATGGAAGCTGTGAAGTGACGCGGAGCATAGGTTCTAGCTCGCTGGTCATTGCCACGCATAATGACGGCAAACTGAAGGAAATTTCGGCTTTGCTTGAGCCTTATGGGGTGAAGTGTCTTTCGGCAGGTTCATTGGGTCTTCCTGACCCTGCGGAGCCCGGTGCCAGTTTTACTGAGAATGCGTTGCTCAAGGCTCGCGCAGCTGCAGCAACATCAGGATTGGTGGCTATCGCTGACGATAGCGGCTTATCAGTCGACGCCCTTGGTGGGCGGCCCGGCGTTTACACCGCGGACTGGGCTGAGCGGCAATGGTTTGAGGGGGAGCCCGGTCGCGACTGGTATATGGCTATGGGCAAGGTCGAAGGTATGCTTCAGGAACTGGGTCCAGATACTGATCGCAGCGCAGCATTTCACTGTGTCCTCGCGATCGCTTGGCCCGATGGCGAGCAGGCGGTTTATGAAGGAATATGTCCCGGTTCGTTGACCTGGCCACCGCGCGGTAAAATGGGTTTTGGTTATGATCCGGTGTTCATCCCGAACGGTCGGGACCAGACTTTCGCCGAGATAGATCCCAAGCAGAAACACGCCAGCAGCCATCGCGCGGACGCATTCAAGAAGCTGGTAGCCGATCAGTTCGGCTAGCCGTCAGCGTACCTGCGCGCCATAGATATTGCCCGCAGGCCAATAACTACAGACAAGGAAATCGTCGCGCTGGTTACGAACGACAGCGCATCCAAGTTTGCGCGTGTCCTTCCATACGACTTGCGTGTAATGCCCTACATCGCGCCAATTGCCAGTATGAGAGATGTCAGGGAATTTGCCTGGATTGAAATGCTGCTTCTCATCGACAAAGGCATTCACCATGAAGCTGGCAGAAAAACGCCCCGCACTGCCCATCCAAAGGTTCTCGCCCGCTCCTTTGCGATCATCGATAGAGGTATGGCGCATTCGCCCCTCGTTCGCGAGCACTTCGGCCCATTGTTTCGCTTCCACAGCAAGCCTGTGGCTCCATTCCAGCGGAGGTGCATTATCCATAGCGCGCGCATGATTGTGGGTTTCAAGCAGCTCCGTTGCAAAGCGGTTTGGCGTATCGCCAGCAGTTGCGACCCCGGCGCCTGACAGCGCCAGGGAGCCCACTATCGCAGCGAGAATACAATATTTGCGTATAGGCATGCTGCAAAGCTTGACTTGCAGGGCTTAAGAAAGACTGAAATCATCGCATTGTGGCACGCGCACTCTACATCCATTGGCCCTTCTGCCTGAAGAAATGTCCCTATTGCGACTTCAACAGCCATGTCCGTGACACGGTGGATGTCTCGCATTGGCAGCAGGCAATGATCGCCGATATGCGACATGAGGCGGAGTTAGCGGGTGGAGAGGCCCTGCAATCCATATTCTTCGGCGGTGGCACTCCCTCTTTGATGCCCCCTTCATTGGTCGGATCGCTTTTGGACGAAGCCCAAGACCTCTGGGGTTTTGACGAAAACATCGAGATCACGCTTGAAGCCAACCCATCGTCAGTTGAAGCCTCCAACTTCTCTGACTTGGTAGGTGCTGGTGTTAATAGAATATCTGTCGGTATACAGTCCCTTAAAAACGAACGTTTAGAATTTTTGGGAAGATTGCACAGCGCCAGTGAAGCACTACAGGCTTTGGAAGTGGCGCAGGCTAATTTTGATCGGGTAAACGCAGATTTTATCTATGCGTTACCGGGGCAATCCATATCCGATTGGGAGAGAGATTTATGTCAGGCAATTGCCTTGGGAACCGATCATCTCTCTCTTTACCAATTGACAATCGAGCCCAGCACGAGGTTCGAGAGCGACGTGCGCAAAGGCATATTTACTCCCCTTAAGGATGATCCTGCTGCCGATCTCTATGCAATTACACAGGAGATGACCGCCGCGGCCGGGATTCCTGCTTATGAAATTAGCAATTATGCGCGTCCCAGACAGGAAAGCCGCCATAACCTCACTTACTGGCGATATCAGGACTATTGCGGCATCGGACCCGGCGCACATGGCAGGCGCGGCAGCCTTGCAACGACGCGACATAAGAAGCCGGAGAACTGGCTATCAGCGATTGAAAGCTCTGGTTCTGGAATTGACGAAGAGCGTCAGTTGAACCTTCAAGAACAAGCGAGCGAGGCAATCTTGATGGGTTTGCGCCTCAGCGAAGGCATCGACCTATCACAGCTAGAGGCCCGTTTCGGTATACCTCAAAATGAACTGCTCGATGAAGGCAGACTAGAGCTGCACACTAGCCTTGGGCTAATCTGGCAGAATGGCGCACAGATTGGCGTCACGCCCGCAGGAATGCCACTTCTCGACGCCTTGCTGGGCGACCTGGTCCTCGAAGAACTGGTGCGCGCATGAAACCGTCTGACTTTCTCGATCACTGGGGACATCATCTTACAAATGCTCGCCGACGTAGTCCACACACGGTTCGCGCCTATCTTGCCTGCGCTCAGCGGCTACTGAAATCACAAAAATTTGGTGATTGGGGCGATATTGCCAGGCTGGAAGGACCGGATTTGCGTCGGCACCTCGCCTCTCGCCGTGCCGAAGGCATTGGAAATGCTAGCACAGCAAGGGAGCTATCTGCGCTTAAATCATTCATTACATTTGCACGCGAGCAATCAGGGGATGTCGACGCCTCGCCCCCTCGCTTACGCGGACCGCGCATCAAGAAGGGGCTCCCCCGTCCTGTCACGC
>DMWU01000197.1:0-5539 GCA_003483125.1 Erythrobacter sp.
GCGACAGGTTCAGGCATTGCGGGGCGCTTATTGCCTGAGGCAAATGCCCGATAACGTGCATTCGCCTTCGACTGGTTGTGGTGAGCGCCCCATAGCTGTGGGGATTGGGCTCAATTACTTCTTTGCTGTCTGGCTGGCCCTGCTTGCTGGTGTCCTGGCATTTTTTGGCGACCGATCTCGTGGGTGCCTGCTCGCGGCGGGAATGGATTGGCTAGCATGGGGGCGCCGGGGACGGCATTATTACTTGCGCTTGCAATGTGGGCTAAGGCTAGGATGCTACTATTGCTCGACGCGGGGCCGGGCATGTTCGACGCGCTACTGGCACATTTCCGATGCGGGAGCTTGCAGACGACAGACGCCGGAATGCCAAAAATTGGCTCAATAAGATACTCTAAATCAGCCGTTCAACGATTTGTGCGATAGCGCCCTGCCGGAGGAAGTTCATCGCCTTGCGCCCCAGACGTAGAAGACTGAGGGCTTGGCGGTTCGTTTGCGACCGCCGCATTCTGGATCCGCCTAAAAGCAAATTCATACATTTGCCTGTCATTGACGATCAGTTCAGCTGTGGAAGAGCCAAAAGTGCCTCTGCGAATAACCTGAACAATCTTAACCCCTAGCTCGCTGCCATCTCTTCTGGGCAGCACCAAAGCATAGAATTTTAGGTCTTTATCGGTGGCCGATCCTTTGTCACCGCTGGCTCCGCGCTTACCACTAATTTGACCCGTTGCCCTGTCAATTACGTCAAGTTTATAGCCCGCGTCCTTGAAGACAGAAACCGTTTGCTCGAATGTGGATTCAATGGGCAGGTCGTAAAACTGCCGCTGATAGTTGTTATCGAGACTGAATATTGAGCGGTCTGGTTGAAGAGCTGATCCGCTCGCGCAGGCAGCAAGCGTAAAGGACAAACAGACACCCAGCAGAAAGTTTTTGCGTTTGCTCATGGTTTGGAATCCTTAAGATCATCTTCTCTACAGCCCGAGAGTGGCGCACTCAATACATCAAGTCCTACATTCCACTACTCTGCTAAAGAACAATCAAACCCGGGCCGTCGACTGTAGGACACTTCACCTTCGCCCCCAGCAGCGCTTCATCGAGTGTGATTGGCAGGTCCATGCGGATATGATCGCCGTCACGCTTGTAGAATTCCTGCGTTAGCACTGATTTATCGACGAGCTAAGATTAGATCTTGCTTTCCTCTCCCGCCGGCATCTGCAAATGAAGCGCTGGACAAGATCGCGGATCGGATCAGCAAAGACAGATGAATATGAGAGCAAAGGCCAAACCAAACCTTGCAAACCCATGGCTCTGGCTGGCACTGCTGGCTGGTATCGTAGCCCTGTTTGGAGGCAGTTCGCGCTTTGACATGACGCAAACGGCAGCGTTGCGTCCGCTTACCGCTCTTCTGCTGATCCCGGCATTCTACTTTCTGGACATGGAGAAAGTCAGGCCAGCACAATCGCTGGTGATCATGATGGGCCTGCTCATATCGTGGATGCTTATCCAAGTCATACCGCTACCGCCTTTGCTCTGGCAGGCCTTGCCCGAACGCGAAATGATAGCGGATCTCGATCAACTCCTAGGCATTGAAGGTGGTTGGCGGCCGATCTCATTTGAGCCCGTCCGCGGTTGGAATGCGATGGCCAGCATGGTGGTGCCGGTGGCTGCGCTCTTGCTCGCTCTTGCTCTGCGGGCCAATGCGAGGATGTTGCTCCTGCTGGTCGTAGGGCTCGGCCTGTTCGATGCCCTGCTGGGCCTTTTGCAGGTCGCAAGCGGGCGATCTGGCTTGCTCTATTTCTATGCGGTGACCAACCCCTCCTCCCCTGTCGGCATGTTTGCCAATGAAAACCATTCGGCGGTTTTTTCAGCGATCGGAATGCTCGTTATCGCGCGATTGGCAACCGATTCGCGCAGGCTGGGCGAGCCGGCCTGGCTGCGCCTTGGCTACATGCCCGCCTTCATCCTCCTCCTTCTCGCATTATTGGTCAGCGGTTCGCGCGCCGGCTTTGCTGCTGGTGGCCTAGCACTGCTTGCAGCCGCAGCAATGACACTGTCGGGTATTGCGCGATCACGCCGGTGGAAAAGGCAGGCTCGGCTCGAAGGCTGGCTGATTGGCCATCCAAGGGTACTATTGTTCGCCTTTCTCCTTGCCATCATTGCCCTGTTGTCGGCTTTTTTCAGTCTCGAGCGCGCGCCGGGTCTTTCAGCCATCCTGTCGCAAGACGCGCTTGAGGATCTGCGCGTGAGGATCCTGCCGATCCTCGAGCAGATGATCAGAGCCTACTGGCTTTTTGGAATAGGATTTGGCTCCTTCGAAGAAGTCTATCACATCTATGAGCCGACCGCCCTGATGTTCCGGTCCTATCTCAACCAGGCGCATAATGACTGGGCGCAATTGATCATCGAGGGAGGCCTTCCCGCAGCAGCAATCCTGATCGCTTTCTTCATCTGGATTGCCAATGGCATGCGAGAAATCTTGCTGTCATGGAAATCGCCGTTGATCCATTTGTTGTTTTGGTTGACGGCAATTGCGATCATTTGCGCGGCTTCGATAGTTGACTACCCCTTGCGCGTTCCGGCATTTCAATTGGCAGCTGTCTGGCTCGTGCTTGCGCTGGCATTGGAACGCAATGAACGCATGGCGCAACAAGAGCGCCAAAAACCCACCCGGACAGGATAAAGCATGTTGGCTTGCAAAGAAAACACGTTATAGCTCAGATCAAGATCTTTTAAGGATAACATGATTTTACAATTGAGAAATCTGGCTCTGATCGCGCTTTGCGGTTTGGCTGCCGCCTGCGCAACCGATCGAACCTTCGGTACTGCGGCCGAGCTTGAAATTACCGAGCTTGAGCAATTGCCCGCGCCGCTTGGAGAAATCTATCACACGATCAGCCAGCAAGAGACGCTCGATATCTATATCGCAAATGCGGAAACGCTGTCAGGGCCATATCTGACAGATGATCGCGCCCGCATCACCTTCCCGCTGATTGGCGAACTCGACCTCTATGGTAAGACACCCAGCGAGGCGGCGCGGATGATTGCTGATGGGCTGCGCGGCGATTTCATGATTGACCCGCAGGTGCGCGTGATCCCGAGCGCGCTTCCGCCGCCTTCGATCTCTGTGGGTGGTCAAGTCGAGGAACCCGGCAGCTATCCCGCCACGGGCAATGCGACCCTGCTCCGCATCGTCAATCTGGCAGGCGGATTGTCGGAATATGCGAGGCTCGATGATGTCCTGGTCATGCGGGTGGTTGATGGGCAGAATTATATTGGCGTCTATAATATTGGCGCAATCCAGAGGGGCAATTACGCCGACCCGGCACTATACCCCAATGACATTGTCATGGTGGGGGATTCGCCGAACAGAAGGCGCTTGGATAACTTCCTGCAATTTGCACCTATCATTTCCTCCGCAGCTATCATTATCGATCGCGCGACCAGGTCGAGGTAAGTTGGAAGCAATGGACGACTATTACAAATCCGCTGCCGATCGCATGTCTCAAAATGGCCAGGCCTATCTTGAGGAAGAGGGCTTCCACCTCGATCTCGAGCGCTACTGGATCGAGGCGCGCTCCATCCAGTGGTGGCTCGTCGCGATCCTCGCTGGCGGGCTCCTGCTGGGCCTGATCGTCACCCTGCTGACAACCGAGCTTTATCGCGCAAGCGCAAGGCTTGAGATTACGCAGGTTGCCGCCAATGTGACCGATATCGATCCACTTGAAAACGCCAGTGCGGTCTCCGAGCTGCAATATCTCAATACGCAATATGAACTGCTCGAATCGCGCTTCATGGCTGCCCGTGTAGCCGAAGCCGGCAATCTGACACGCAGCGAGGAATTCATAGAGGCCTTTGGCCTGGAGGAAGAAGCAAGCCTTACCAGCCAGGATATCGAAGAAGTCCTGCTTGAAAACGTCAGCATCGAACCGATTACCCAATCAAGCTTGGTAGATGTGCGTTTCTCCAGCTCCTCCCCAAGATTGTCGACCAGCCTCACCAATCTTTGGGCGCAGGAGTTCATTGCCGCCAATTATGAGAAGCGTTTCGGCGCAAATATCGAGGCCCGGGGTTTTCTCCAGGAACAGATTGCGGAATTGCGCGAGCGCTTGGCAATTTCCGAGAAGGAGCTGGTCGATTACGCCAATGCCAATGAAATCCTTGTTCTTGATAGCGTCGGAGCAGTCTCAGGATCAGATACGGCGAGCCAGTCGCTGATCGCAACCGACCTTACAGCAATCAATGCCGAATTGGCGCAGGCAACCGCGGATCGCATATCGGCAGAGGCAGGCCTCGTATCAGGCGAATTCCCGACATTTGATCCGCGCAACCAATTACGCGCCGAGCTGATTGTGGCCGAATCTGAGCTGGCGATGCTGCGCGCCAATTTCGGTCCCAAATATCCTGCCCTGCTGGAGAAGGAGGCGAGGGTCAAAAGCCTGCGCGCCTCGATCGAGCAAGAGGCTGCAGCCTATTTCAACGCCGCCTCTGTTCGTGAGAGCGAGTTGCGCGCAGAACTTGAAAAGGCCAAGCGCCGGTTCTTGGGCCAGCAGGACCAGGGTATTCAATATGGCATTTTGAAGCGCGAGGTTGATACCAACCGCGAGCTCTACGAAGCGCTGCTGCAGCGTTTCAAGGAGCTTGAGGCATCGGGCGCCGGGCAAAATAATATCAAATTGATCGACCTCGCCGAATTGCCTGATAAGCCATATGCCCCATCGCTCATCATCAATATGTTGGTCGCATTTGTCGGCAGTCTCGTTGCCGGCGCCGGCCTGGTTTACCTGCGCGTTACTCTCAGCCAGACATTACGCGATCCGCAAGACGTGAAGCGCAAGCTTGGCCTGCCGCTATTGGGCGCTATCCCGAAAGGCGCCACCGAGGACCTTGCCGGCGAAATCTTGCAGCGGACTTCGGAGATCAGCGAAGCCTATAAGGCCGTGCGCACGAACCTCACTTTCCTCACGCCTACCGGCGCGCCAGAGGTCTTGATGATTACATCGTCGGTTCCGTCTGAAGGAAAGTCCATATCCGCAGCAGCGCTGGCCAGCAGTTTCGCTCAATTGGGCAAGCACACCCTTCTGATCGATGCGGATTTACGCAATTCCAAGCATCTGAAGACCTTCGGACTGAGTGAGGAGCAAAGGTTTGGCTTGTCAACTCTTCTGACCAGCAGCGATACGGACCTGTCGCAAACTGTCATAAGGATCGATGCGCTTGGAATTGATTTCATGCCGACAGGCTACAAGCCGCCCAACCCGGTTGAGCTCATCGCCAGCGACCGCTTCAACCAAATCATCGAAATGGCGCGCCAGAATTATGACCAGGTCCTGATCGATGGCGCGCCCATGCTGTCACTGGCCGACGCCGTTGAATTGTCTCGCGCTGTGGATGGCGTAATATATGTCATCGAGTCAGACAGGATCAAACTGCGAGGCATTGAGAACGCCCTTGACCGCCTGCGCAAGACCGGCGCTCAAGTCTATGGCGGGATCGTCACCAAGCTTGACGAACATAATTCGGCCTATGGCTATGGCTATGGCTA
>DMWU01000197.1:5827-6984 GCA_003483125.1 Erythrobacter sp.
GGCTATGGCTATGGCTATGGTTACGGCTATGGCGATAACGCCAATAAGAGCGACAATTAGGCCGTAGATCGAGTTTCCCCGAAGGATGACAACTTATAATCCGCGACGATTTGCCATTGCTTCGGGGCTCTTGGCAGGGCTAGCGATATTACTCCTGCTACAATCAATCAGCAGCATCAATTTCAAGCGCGAACCTGAACTGTCGATCTCATTGCTACCGATGAATGGGCTTGCACGCGAGCAGTTCGCGTTCACCGAATTCGCTGCAAAGGTAACTGACCCCAAAGAAACACAAGCTGCAGCCGAATATGCATCGGGCCAAGCGAGGAGGGCGCTTCGTTCAAAGCCACTGGCGCCAAAGTCGCATGCCATCCTCGCGATGGCGGAACCAGACAGCTCCGTCAGATCTGAAATTATATCGCTCGCCGCATCGCTCAACCGACGCGATCTTGCCCTTCAGGGATTGTGGTTGAACGAGAAGCTTTCCGAAGGGAATTTTCCTGCGACCATCGAGGCGCTTGATCAGATCCTGCGCGTGCACCCCCAACACAGCGAGCAATTCTTTCCGGTTCTCGCAGAAGCCCTGGAAGATCAGCGAACGATCCCGGAATTCGCACAACTCCTACAGGGACCATTGCCCTGGAAGACCGGCTTTCTGCGCTATGCTGTAAGGCAGCGCCAACTACAGCCAAACCTGGCACTACTAAGAATGCAGATCGGATTTGAAGGCGAACCTATCGATCGCAGCCTGATAGCCGGCCTGGTCAGGCAAGGCCTCTATTCTGAGGCTCACGGACTATATGCGCATATTATCGAGAATCCGCCCGTTGGTAGCGAGCTTACGATCGGCCCTTGGCGCTCCGCCTATCCTCCATTTGACTGGTATTTTGTGAATGATGCCGGCTTTCGTGTTCAGCCAAGCCTAAATGGCGAGACATTGGATATTGCTGTGCGTTCGGGCAGGGGCGGCGTAATTATCGAGAAATTCATCCCGGCACCGACGGGCGCTGCCCAGGTCCGCATCAAGCATCGCATTGCCCCCCTACAGCAATTGCGCGATGTCAGGCTGCAGGCCAATTGTGCCGGTAGCGGCACCCCCTATTTCGATGGCCGGTTCAAGCCCGGCGAAGTGGTTTTTGATCTGCCTCAAGCGCCCC
>DMWU01000066.1 GCA_003483125.1 Erythrobacter sp.
GAACGGGAATGTCTGCACCTGCTTCCTCAATGGCCTCGACAACCTCGGGTATCAGGACAACGGTGGAGTCTTCACCGCAATGGCCGCCGCCTTCGCCGCCCTGGGCTACGATCACATCGACGCCAGCCTCGATCTGCTTCAACGCGTGCTCTTTCGCTCCCACCAATGCAGCCACAGGGATGCCATGCTTCTTGCCCGCCGCAATCATTTCGGGCGGCGCCGTGCCAAGCGCATTGGCCATCAGGCGCACGGGGTGGTTGAAGGCCACCTCGAGCAATTCCTGCCCCAGCGAAGTATTGGGCCGCTGCGAACCGCCATAGGGATCGGCATTCTCCTCTGCGATCCCGCATTCGCGCAGGATTTCGCGCGTCACATCGCGATATTTGGCCGGTATCTGCTCAACGATCTCGTCAGCTGTTACCGAATGCTCGACTGCTTGCACCTCGGGGATCAACACGTCGATGCCATAGGGCTTGCCGTCGATATTATCGTCTATCCACTGCAACTCGGTCTCGAGCTGTTCAGGAGTAAAGCGAACCGCGCCCATCACTCCAAAGCCGCCCGCGCGGCTGACTGCTGCGACAACGTCGCGGCAATGTGAGAATGCGAAAAGCGGGAACTCGCACCCCACCATTTCGGTCATTCGGAAACCCATGCATTCCTCCGACTGTTGTTTTCCGGCATGCTATCATGCGGCGTTGCACTGGCAAGCTAGCTATTTCACCCTTTGTGAATTTTGATTTCGGTCAATAGGGATGATGCGTTTCGTTTGAAAGGCGATTGATCGCGCGCTTCTCCTGTCTCGCCAGAACATTTTGGCAGTGTGACGCTTTACCTGCGTGCGCCGCAGGGCTAGACCTACGCCATCCCCGGGGAGCCAGCATAAGGCTGAGAGGTGTGAGTATGCTCCACACGACCCGTTGAACCTGAACCGATTAGCATCGGCGGAGGGAGCGGGCCGAGCCATTAGCTTTCCCGAACCCGCCTCCGGTCAGGAGGAAGACGCGATGGTTTCCGAATTCGATTATCCGGCATGGGTTATTCTTGCCTTCGGCATTTACTCCTTTGCAGCCGGCGTTGGCGAATTGCGTAGCCCCGGATTCTGGGCAAGCATGATCGACAATATCGACAAGAACCCGGCCGTGCGTTTCCTGGCCGGCATTATCCTGATTGCGATTGGCACGCCGCTCTATCTCATGGGACCGTGGTCTGATGCGGACTGGATGCTCGTCGTCGTCAAGATCATCGGTGCCGGCATGATATTGGAGGGCGCGCTGTTCCTGGCCTTCGGTGATTGGTTCACGAGATTTGCAAGATGGTTGATGGGTTATGCTTCGCGCCTGTGGGTGTGGATCGCGATCCTGTTTGGCATCGCGGCAATCATTCTTGCGGAACTTCGCATCGCTGACACTGCCCAGATTTAAGGAAGACTCTAAATGGCCGACATCAATAGCAAGCTGGAAATTGGCGTAACCACCGGACCAATCCGTGGCAGTCGCAAGATACATGTGGGTGCCCGCACAGGCAGCGGCATCCGCGTCGCAATGCGCGAGATTGACCTTGAGGGCGCAGAGCCATCTGTGCGCGTCTATGACACCTCCGGTCCCTACACCGATCCAGAGGCGAGTATCGACATCCAGGCTGGCCTGCCCGGGCTGCGCCGTGACTGGATCATGGCGCGCGGCGATGTCGAGGAATATGATGCGCGCGAGGTAAAGCCGGAAGATAACGGCCAGTTAGGGCCGGATCGCAGCGGCGGCGTGCCTGCATTCCCCAATGTGGTTAAGCGCCCGCTGCGCGCGAAACCTGGCGCGAATGTCAGCCAGATGCATTACGCGCGCCGCGGCATCATCACGCCCGAAATGGAATATGTCGCGGAGCGCGAGAACCTTGGCCGTGAAATGGCGCGCGAACTGATCGCCGCCAACCGCGAAGGAGCCGAAAGTTGGGGTGCAGCCATCCCTGATGTGATCACGCCCGAATTCGTGCGTGACGAGGTTGCGCGCGGCCGCGCAATCATCCCTTCCAACATCAATCACCCGGAAACCGAGCCGATGGCAATCGGGCGCAATTTCCTGGTCAAGATCAACGCAAATATCGGCAATTCAGCCGTCGCGTCGGATGTCGCGAGCGAAGTCGACAAGATGGTGTGGTCGATCCGCTGGGGTGCGGACACGGTGATGGATCTTTCGACGGGCCGGAACATCCATGACACGCGCGAATGGATCATTCGCAACAGCCCGGTGCCCATCGGCACTGTGCCGATTTACCAGGCGCTGGAGAAGGTTGGCGGTATTGCAGAGGAGCTGACCTGGAAAATCTTCCGCGACACTCTGATCGAGCAGGCAGAGCAGGGCGTGGACTATTTCACCATCCATGCGGGCGTTCGCCTGCCCTATGTCCCGATGGCGGCAAACCGTGTGACGGGCATTGTCAGCCGCGGCGGCAGCATCATGGCGAAATGGTGCCTCGCGCATCACAAGGAGAGTTTCCTCTACGAGAATTTTGACGAGATTACCGAAATCATGAAGGCCTATGACATCGCCTATTCACTGGGTGATGGCTTGCGGCCCGGCAGCATTGCCGATGCCAATGACGAGGCGCAATTCGCAGAGCTCTACACGCTGGGTGAACTCACCCATCGCGCATGGA
This sequence comes from Erythrobacter sp., assembly GCA_003483125.1. GTDB lineage: Bacteria > Pseudomonadota > Alphaproteobacteria > Sphingomonadales > Sphingomonadaceae > Erythrobacter. The sequence goes on from DMWU01000066.1 coordinate 2,653, forward strand.
AGCAGGATGTGCAGGTGATGATCGAGGGGCCAGGCCATGTGCCCATGCACAAGATCAAGGAGAATATGGACAAGCAGCTGGAAGTGTGCGGCGAGGCACCCTTCTACACGCTTGGCCCGCTCGTCACCGACATTGCACCGGGATATGACCATATCACCAGCGGCATCGGCGCAGCGCAGATCGGCTGGTACGGCACGGCCATGCTTTGCTACGTCACGCCCAAGGAACACCTCGGCCTGCCAGACCGTGACGATGTGAAGGTCGGCGTGGTTACCTATAAGCTCGCGGCCCATGCGGCTGACCTTGCCAAGGGGCATCCCGCCGCCAAGGTGCGCGACGATGCTCTATCCAAGGCGCGGTTCGAATTCCGCTGGCGCGATCAGTTCAACCTCAGCCTCGATCCCGATACGGCAGAGGATTATCATGACCAAACCCTGCCGGCAGAGGGCGCGAAGACGGCGCATTTCTGCAGCATGTGCGGGCCGAAATTCTGCAGTATGAAGATCAGCCAGGAAGTGCGGGACTTCGCTAGCAAGCAGAACCAGGGCGCCGACAGCTTCCTTGCCTCGGCACAGGCGGGCAGTGATGCTGCCGCCGCGAGCAAGGCCGCCGCTCTGGAAGGCATGGCCGAGATGGCAGAGAAGTATCGCGACGGGGGCGATCTCTACGTTCCGGCGAAGGAGTAATTTGCATGGCCACAGACGCTGAAAAGCCCACCTATCGCGTACCCTTTGTTGAGCGGACGGAGATGCGCCGGCTCGAGGAAGGACGCGGGTATTCAAAGCTGCTGATGCCGTTGGGGCCAAACGCCAATCATGTCGATGTGATGTATATGGGCGCATTCTGCGTACTGGCAGAGGCGGCCGCGGCGGGGCCGGGCATATCGGTGCTCGACACCGAAAAGTACTTCCCGATCATCAAGGATATTGCGGTCGACTTCCACCGCATGGCTGCCAGCGATGTGACCGCGGAATATACGCTGTCGGAGGATGAGATCGCTGCGCTGCTTGCTGATCTGGGGCGCAAGGGCAGCGCCACCTATGTGGCAGAGGTCCCCATGCTGGATGCAGATGGCGCGCTGGTGGCGACGGGCAGGGTCACGGTGAAACTGCTCTCGCATAATTGGACCAAACCGGACTGAGGGAGCGGCAGCATGACCAAGCTCATCTATTGCATCCACCGCAAGGCTGACCTGTCGCGTGAGGAGTTCCAGAGATATTGGCGCGAAACGTATGCACCGCTGGTAAAAGCTGCGCAGGAGGCGCTTGGCATCCGCCTAAGATGGCAGGCGGATGACACATGCCAAGATCCCCGTATCGCTGCGCTACTTTAGGGCGTTCTTGTCTGGCCTATCGCTGCGCTATTTCAGGACGCGGGCACACCCTCGTTTATTTCCTTTAGACACTGTCGCATGTGTCGCTTTTGCCCGTCCGAAAATCGACAAGGTGCATGTCGATTTTGCTCGAAATTAATGCCTGCCATCCCCATCTTGGTAGATGAAAGACAAAAGAAGAGAGGAGCATATCCCCATGCAGGTACAGTTCAATTCCGACAGCAGCGTAATGGGCACGGAAAATGTCGCCGAGCGGATCGAGGCGCAATTGCGCGAACGGCTCGCGCGGTTTGAAGATCGCCTTACGCGGCTGGAGGTCCATGTCAGCGATGAAAATGCGCGCAAGGGTGGTGGGGATGACAAGACCTGTATGATCGAGGCGCGTCCGCGCAGTGGCAAGCCGCTGGGCGTTACCGCCCATGCCGCCGATGTCGATACCGCCGCGCGCAAGGCTGCCAATACGCTGTTCGAAAGGCTTGATCGCCATTTCGGCAAGGAAGCCCGTCACAAGCATGAGCCACGGCCCGACAAGGTGATGTAAGGAAAAGGTCCGCGAGCCGGAGGAGAGCGCTGGCGTTTAAAGCTGAATAGATATTGTGCAAAGCAACAATAATTAGGTTTATCGCCATTGCCGCGCTAGATGGAGATTGCTGACGTCGAAATTTGCGACGGACTTCGAAATTTGTAATCCGCCGCTTGCCTCGATTGGCCCCGGCGCAAACCAGATGACGACTTCCCTTCACTTGACGATTTGATGCACGACCGGGCGGCATGTCGCCGCCGGGCAATTTCGTTTCTTGAAAGGAAACAAGCAATGGCCAAGACTGGCACCGTAAAATTCTTCAATACCGACAAGGGCTATGGCTTCATCCAGCCAGATGATGGTTCAAACGATAGCTTCGTACATATCTCGGCCGTGCAGGCCGCAGGGATGACGACGCTCGAAAAGGAACAGTACCTCAATTACGAGATTGAGACAGGCCGCAATGGCAAGGACAGCGCAGTAAACCTTTCGGCTGCTGACTAATCCGGGATTGGGGCGCAGCGGACACTCGCTGTGCCCCTTGCCCTTCTTTCAAAACGGGAGCTAACATTGCCTCCAACATACGAATTTCACCAGGAACGCGCAGATGCCGCGGCAGCTGCGGCAAAGGCAGCAACGCTTGATAACATGCGCGAGCGTGAATTGTGTTCGGAGAAGACATGGCGCGGGCTTGCCGAACAGGCAAAGGCCGCTGCAGTCTTACGCAAGAAGGCGGATCGAGAGCGCGAAGAACGTCGTGCTGCAGAGGATGCTATGCGGGGTTAAGACCCGAGAAAGCCTAGATCTCGCTGCTTTCCCAAGACAGCATTGAGCATTGAGCATTGGGTCGCGATCGGACAGAAGTATCTTCCTTCATACCTTCAATTTGCTTGCCATTCTGCACCGCAAACCTCTAGGCAGTGCGGGTGAGTGAAATAACTAAGATTATGTGCTGCAAGAAGTTTTTGCCATTGTCATTGCTTGCAGGCACGCTGGGCGCCTGCGGCGCAAATAGCGACAATCCCGATCCTGGCGAAGTGGCCGTCTTTGATGCGATTGGCATGGATGAGGGCATTACCACTTTGGGAACGGAACCCTTCTGGAACGCGCGGATCGAAGGCGCGACGCTGACCTATTCGACGCCCGAAGATCTCGATGGGACGCTGGTCACGATTGAACGCTTTGCCGGCAATGGCGGGCTGGGCATTTCTGGCGAACTCTACGGGTCGCCCTTGCAGTTGGCCATTACGCCTGGCCAATGCAGCGACGGGATGAGCGACCGCATCTATCCCTACACTGCGACACTTTCGCTGGGAGGTGAAAACCTGCTCGGCTGCGCCTATACGGATACCCAAGGATTTTCAGGAGAGGAGAACCCGTAAATGACACAACCAGGTGAGCTTTCGCGCGGCTGGACCGTACTTTTCTGGACGGCAGCTCTATTCAACCTGCTGATTGGGTTGGCAGCCATGATTTCGCCAGAAGCGTCCATCGATGCGCGCACTGTTGGCCTGCTCGTATTCAGCTTCGGCGTCGTTTATATTCAGGTTGCGCGCGACCCATTGCGCTTCGGCCCGGTCCTTTGGGCAGGCGCCCTTGGCAAGCTGGGTGTTGTTGGCCTGTTGGGGCCGGGCGCCTTTGGCGAGGGCGGAAGTGTCCTGGTCGCCGGCGGATTGTTGGGCGACGCGCTGTTCGCGCTTGGCTTCCTTGCCTTCCTCTTTAAGACGAGCGAGGAATAGAGCGCTTTAGGGGCGGGGAGATAACATATGGGAACGACCGGAGGATGCCTGTGCGGCGCTGTCCGTTATGAATTAGGTGCCGAGCCCGGCATGCCTATGATCTGCCATTGCAAGAATTGCCAGCGGCAGGCGGGCACTGCTTTTTCGACAATTGTTGGCGTGCCGGAGAGCGCGATCAAAGTCACCGGAACGGTGAAGAGCTATCAGGATAAGGGCGATCTAACCGGTAAATCGGTTCGCCGCGAATTTTGCGGTGAATGTGGATCGCCGCTGTTCAGCCACGTCAAAGTGGCGCCGGGTATGGTTTGGATCAAGGCAGGCACATTGGATGATACTTCAGACTTTGTCCCAGCGGTGCAGATATGGGGCAAGAGCAAGCAATGCTGGCTCGACCTTGGCGATATTCCCATCCTCGATACGGCGCCCGACGCGGGTTAGGGCGCTATGATTGGCGGGCTTGCTGAATTACAGGCGGCCTAGAACAGGCCAGGTATCCGGTGCTGCACGGCGTTGGGCCGGCTTGGCTGAAGTATCTCCCTACCTTCGACTCTTTGCGCGGTGCGCAACGTGCCGGATATTGCAGAGCAACTCCGTCCTGCGAGGAAATCCAGCGCTACGGAAATTGACGCTTCGCTTGGATCACCGAACTGGGTGAAGATATCATCGTTGGCTCGACAGGTGTTGGGGAACACGTCAGCAAGGCCTTCGAAATATTCGCCTTGGCCATCAGCATTGTTGGTTTTGAATGTGACGAGCCGTAGCCGGTCGTCACACGCGTCGAGATCGAACGCATATTGCCCCACTGGCTTGCCGAAGGTGTTTGTACCAATCAGCGCTGTGTTTGCGCCCAAATAGGGGATCATGGAATTTGCGACCAACTCGCTCGCCGATGCTGTGCCGCCGCGGCCAATGAACGCGATCTTGGTCGGCATGATTGCGTTAGCCTCGCTTTCGAAGAGCTCAGGGTCAGGGGCCTCATCAGCTTTGGAATCGCGCAGAACGGTTTCGCTGAAAACTTGTCCAATCCGCCCAGCACCCATCAGGTCGCCCATCAGATCGGCGACACTCACCAAGCCGCCGCCATTATAGCGAAGATCGATGATGATTTCGGTCACACCATCGGTCTGAAACTGTCCGAAGGCGTCGCGTAATTGATCGGAAGCTGTTCTGACGATGAAGGTCCGGAGGTGAAGGTATCCGACCTTTTTGCCGCCATCATTGAAGATCTTGACACCGAATCGATCCGATATGGGGTCGACCGCAAATTCAGCTTTGGTGATGCTTGCTTCGCTAGTCAGGTCGGCAGCGGTACGAAATTGGATTACGCGCGTTACGCCAGGATCTGACGGCCCAAGGGCGTCGATTACGGCCCTAGGTCCGCCGCTTGCCATCAGGGTAGAGACGGTAACAAGATCGGTGCTGGTGGTACCAATGGCCAGAAGCTCTGTGCCGCGATCAAGCCCTGCACCAAGCCCTGGGGCATTCTCATATGCATCGATGACAAAGACCCGATTGTTGACTGTGTCGTAGCCAAGGAGCACGCCAAATCCGGCGTTTGCGCCAGAATTGATTAGAGCATTTTCTTCTTCAATCGAGGTAATATAGGAAAATCCTCTATCCTTTGACTCAGCGCGAGCGGGAGCGACAAGCGCATCGATATAAGACTGTAGATCAGAAAAATCTGCTGGATTTACATCATTGTCGAGCAAGTCTGGAAATAGATACCATTCGTCGGCCACATCCTTGACGAATTGTTGGCGTTCGGAAAGTGAACATGCGCCTGTCCCACCGCCGACACCTCCACCGCCGCCGGCGATCGGTCCGCCGCCAGATGATGATCCGCCACCGCCGCAAGCCGCAATGGCAAAGGCGAGTACTATTGAAGCACTGGTTCGTACAATGGTCATTTGAAAGAAGCCCCTAGATTGTAAGTCATGCTAATCTTCTCTCTTTCATATGATCGGCCAAACCCCAAACTAGCAAATATCATGAGAATGTCGCGGATCTTGCGTTGAGACCTACGAAATCGAGCAATCTTCGCCCTTAAAAAACCGGGGCATAGTTTCTTTTGTGATCTCGTCTTGCCCCTACGAAGGGCCTAGCGTTTTGCCCACAGAAGGAGTTATTGCGTGAATACCTTGCCTGAATGGCTGAATTCCTCACTTTCGCCTGCCGCCCGCCATGCCGGGTTGGCAATCGGTAAGTTGGGCGAAGAACGTACATTCGGGCGCGGTGGGCTGGCATTGACCAGCCCCGCCTTCGGTGCCGGAGAGGAATTGGACCCGTGTTTTACTGCTGACGAAGAGGATGCAGTTGCACCGCCGCTGGAATGGTCGGCCCCTCCACCGGGAACGCAGGAATTGGTGGTAGTTGTGGAAGATGCGTCAAGTGCTGGCGCAGAGCCATTTTGCCACTGGCTCGTCTGGGGGCTTGCTGGTCAGCGCGGCAAGCTGTTTGAAGGGGAGGTGCCACCGCGCACGGGCAAGAATTCGCATGGTAATTCAGAATGGGCCCAGCCGGATCTTCCCTCGGGGGAAACCCATCACTTCGTATTCCAGCTGTTTGCACTCGATCTTCCACTTACCCTCATGCCGGGGGCGAGCAGGGCTGAGTTGCTGGCAGCACTGGATGGTCATGTCATCGCCAGCTCTATGCTGCTTGCCCAATATACCAAGTCTGATGAGGACGAGGTCGATTGGGGTGAAGACGAGATCGATTAAAACACGGCCAAGCTAAGGAAAGGATAACGTCATGGCTGGCAATGCACTTCAAACACCGGTGAATCTCTCATCGGCGCTGGAGAACGTGATTGGTAGGGGTCCGATGACCCGTGCCCAGGTCACTTCAAAGGTGTGGGAATATATCAAAGCCAATGGCCTTCAGGACTCAACGGACAAGCGTCAAATCAATCCAGATGCGAAGCTTGGCGCGGTGATCGGTAATGCACAGATCTCCATGTTCCAGATGACGGCTGCGGTTTCTAAACACCTCAGCTAACTACGGTTCTGGGTGGTGCGCCTGATGATAGGGCGCATCACCCGCTATCCGCAATGGCGACAACAACCATAGGCCGGACGTTACTTCCGGAAGTTAGCTTTCTTTGACTTCAACGCCTCGCCAGAATGCAATACGATCCTTGATTTGCAAGGCTGCTTCCTTGGGATCGGGATAGTACCATGCAGCGTCCTGATTGATCTCTCCACCAATCCGTATCGAATAATAGCTGGCATCGCCTTTCCATGGGCAGTGCGTGGATATTTCGCTTTCGACCAGAACATTCCGGTCGACATCCTTGGGATCGAAATAGTGGTTGCCTTCTACCACGATGGTATCCGTGGCAGTTGCGATCTTGTGGCCGCGCCAGATTGCTGAAACCGCCATCCTTAATCGCGCAACAGGTCGTTGATCTCGGTCTTTGAGCGGGTCTGCTCATCTACCGTTTTCACTATCACAGCGCAGGCTAGGGAAGGCCGGCCATTCTTGCCAGGCAGCGATCCGGGTACCACAACGGAATAGGGTGGAATGTGGCCGCGAATGACCTCTCCCGTATCGCGATAGACGATCTTGGTCGATTGCGTGATGAAAACGCCCATCGCGACAACGCAACCTTCGCCCACCACAACGCCTTCCACGATTTCAGATCGAGCGCCAATGAAGCAATTATCGCCAATGATCGTAGGGTTAGCCTGCATGGGCTCAAGCACACCACCGATGCCGGTTCCCGCCGAAATATGACAATTCTTGCCGATCTGAGCGCATGACCCGACCGAAGCCCAGGTATCAACCATCGTGCCATCGCCGACATAAGCGCCTATATTCACGAAGCTGGGCATCAGAACGACGTCCTTGCCAATGTGGCAGCCACGACGCGCAATCGCACCCGGCACAACACGAAAGCCGGCCTCCATAAACCGCGCTTCGTCCCATCCGGCAAACTTGGACGGCACTTTGTCAAACGCCGCATGCCCTGCTGAACCGCCATCGATCAGTTCATTGGCATTGAGGCGAAAAGAGAGGAGTACGGCCTTTTTCAGCCATTGATTAACTCGCCAGCCACCAGAACCGTCAGGTTGAGCCACGCGTGCGGTGCCGCGATCCAACATATCGACGGCAGCATCGACCATTTCGCGCACATCTACGCTTTCAGGTGTGATGTCCGCGCGACGTTCCCAGGCGGCTTCTATTGCGTTGGCAAGCTCGACCGACATGGCCACTCCATTCAAATTGATAGTGGGTGCCTGCTAGCCGTGGTTTAGATAGACGGCAAGGCTGAGGCCCAGATAAGCACGTTATAAGATGGTAGACTTTCTTCCAATTGGTCTTGAAAGTAAGATTTAAATATGAAGATATACTGATTGCTACGATGATATTAAACGGCAATATCCAATTTCAAGATGATTAAGAAGTCTCCCTGTCCAGTTACAATAAAGCTTATCGCGACCGCAACAGCATGTGCATTTCTTAGTGCGTGTGGCGGAAGCGGGGGCGGTGTTTCGCCAGTTATAACGCTACCGCCCCCTCCC
>DMWU01000086.1:0-1998 GCA_003483125.1 Erythrobacter sp.
GACAGACCTTTCAGCCAGCGATGAGACAGTCGAAGGATTGGAGCAAGCAGGGGAAACTGCACGCAGTCAAGCGGCGGCTACACGTGAAAGCTTGAATGAGCGGCTGGAAAGCCTTCCTGCCGATAGTCCCCTGAGAAAAGAAGTTGAGGCCGATATAGACAATTTGGAAGCGGCAGAGGAGGTTTTGAGTACTGCTGAATCGGTGGCCTTCAAAGGTGAAGATGGATTAGCCGGTTCCATAACCAACCACGGAACCGGCATTAAATGGCTGGACGAGGGAATCATCAACAAATGGCGGGAGAACCCCAGCCTAATGCTCTACAAGATGCAGAATAATGCTTACAAATTCAGTTGGTTGTTAATCCCGTTATCAGTTCCCTTCGTATGGCTGATGTTCGCATGGCGGCGTCGTTTCAAGGCTTATGACCATGCGATTTTCGTAACCTATTCGCTCGCCTTCATGTCGATGCTCTTCATCGTGCTGTCTGTATTGGCTGCATTCCGTATTGGGGATGGCTGGGTCTTCCTTGCCCTGGTCGTCATTCCGCCGTTACACATCTATAAGCAATTGCGCGGGACCTACGAGCTCTCGCGCTTTTCTGCGCTATGGCGCTTGTTTATCCTGAGCGGATTCATCCTGACCGTCATTCTGCTGTTCCTGCAGATCCTATTCCTGCTAGGCGCATTCTGAAGGCAAGAGAAAAGGGCGCCCAATTCATGGACGCCCTTCAATCATTCACTAAATGCGAGGTGTGGGATCAGGCGCCCTGCGGCGCTGCACCCCCGCTGCCACCGAATTTACGGCCCGCCTTTGGAATGGCAGAGCCATGAACCGGCTGGACCGCTGCAGCGCCTGAAGGCTGGTCAGGCCGGTCGATCTTGCCCGAATCGAGCAATTCGGTGATTTCCTCGCCGCTCAGCGTTTCATATTCGAGCAAGGCCTCTGCCAGCAATTGCAGCTGGTCCTTATGCTTCTTGAGCAACTGCGTAGCCCGCTTATGCGCGCCATCGACAAGCGACTTGATTTCGGCGTCGATCAGCTTGTTGGTTTCTGCACCGCCCATGGTGCGCTGCGTACCGCCCATGCCCAGATAGCCTTCCTGGCTGGCTTCATATTGCAGCGGGCCAAGTTTGTCCGACATGCCCCATTTGGTGACCATGTTGCGAGCCAGATCGGTAGCATATTGGATATCCGACGATGCGCCGGATGAGACTTTCTCGTGCCCGAAGATCAGCTCTTCAGCAACGCGCCCACCCATGCTGACCGAGAGGTTCGCATGCATCTTGTCGCGGTGGTATGAGTAATTGTCGCGTTCGGGCAGGCGCATCACCATGCCCAGCGCGCGGCCACGCGGAATGATGGTGGCCTTGTGGATCGGGTCCGACGCGTCCTCATGGACAGAGACGATAGCATGGCCGGCCTCGTGATAGGCGGTCATCTTTTTCTCATCATCGGTCATGACCATTGATCGGCGCTCTGCGCCCATCATAACCTTGTCTTTTGCGTCTTCGAATTCCTGCATGGCGACGAGGCGCTTGTTGCGCCGTGCGGCCAGCAGGGCTGCTTCATTGACCAGATTTGCGAGATCAGCGCCAGAGAAGCCCGGCGTGCCACGCGCAATTGTGCGCGGGTTCACGTCTGGTGCAAGCGGCACCTTCTTCATGTGGACGCCCAGGATTTTCTCGCGTCCGTCAATATCGGGGATCGGCACCACTACCTGCCTGTCAAAACGGCCCGGGCGCAGCAGCGCAGGGTCGAGAACGTCGGGTCGGTTAGTGGCGGCGATAATGATAATGCCTTCGTTTGCTTCGAAGCCATCCATTTCGACAAGCAGCTGGTTTAGCGTCTGCTCGCGCTCATCGTTTGAGTTGCCGAGCCCATGGCCACGATGGCGGCCAACGGCATCGATTTCATCGATGAAGACAATACACGGAGCATTCTTTTTAGCCTGTTCGAACATGTCGCGCACCCGTGAGGCACCAACACCAACAAACATT
>DMWU01000086.1:2240-2507 GCA_003483125.1 Erythrobacter sp.
CTGTTCGAACATGTCGCGCACGCGGCTTGCGCCTACGCCCACGAACATTTCGACAAAGTCGGAGCCCGAGATAGTGAAGAAAGGCACGCCTGCTTCGCCGGCGATCGCGCGAGCGAGCAAGGTCTTACCTGTACCGGGCGAACCCACCAGCAGCGCGCCTTTGGGAATCTGCCCGCCAAGCTTGGAGAAACGGTGCGGGTCTTTGAGGAATTCGACGATTTCCTCCAACTCTTCGCGCGCTTCATCGATGCCGGCGACATCTTCAAA
>DMWU01000198.1 GCA_003483125.1 Erythrobacter sp.
GTTGGTGCAAGAAGGCCAGTCCGCGCTCAGAGACCTGTTCGAAGTGTCGCATCCCGTTGTCGACGAGCTGGTCGAGCGCCTGCAAGCCAAGGTGGGTGCGAGGGGGGGTGCGCGCATGACCGGGGCGGGCTTCGGCGGCTCGGTGGTGGTCGTCCTTCCCGAAATCCGCGCCGCGGAGATCGCCGGAGCAGGTAACAGCAAGGTTCTCCGAGTGACCTAGAGGTCGAAGGCCTCGATCCGCATCGAGACTTTCCAGCTTTCGCCTGGACCAAGGACACGCATTCCGCTGTCTTCGCGCTCGCGATTGAAGGCATCGGTCATGTGGCTGACCGGCTCGACGCAGAAATAGTTTTCTCTTTCTGGGACGTAGACTGTCGTGAATGTTAGGTCGCCGGATGGCGACATACGAACGCCGATCCCCCGGTCGGGCCATTGCACCACCATCGCACCCTCGCGCCCGGTATAGACGGTATCGACCTTGCGAGTGGCGACAGGGTGGCCGGACCACCAGTCGATGGCCTGCGAACGCTGATCGAGGTGCGTCGGGATGCATTTCTCGTCGGTCTGCCATTCTCCCGTGTGCTGTGCGCGGAACAGCGTGTGCTCGTTGCGCGCGAAATACGGATGGAAGCCGAGGCCGACCGGCATCTCGTCTTCCGATAGATTCGTGATCCCGAGCTTCGCCGAGAAGCCATCGGGAGAGGCAGCATAGGCAAGATTAGAGGCGAACTGCCACGGCCAATCCGCCGAATTGCAATCGAGCCAAAGCTCGAGAGTGTGCTCGCTCTTGTCTATCACTTCCCAAGGGCTCAGCCAGCCGAACCCGTGCAACACCGGGCATGACGGATCGGCAGGGTGGTTCGGGGATAGCGCGACCTCACGACCGTCAAATCTGAAGGACGACCCGGCAATCCTGTTGGAAAACGGAACCAGCGGAAAACAGGCCATTTCGAGCACCGAACCGCCGGTGCGCCGGTCAAGGATAGCCTGCCCTTTCCAGCTTGCCGCATCGACAGACCCACCGAAACGCGGATCGACGGATAATTCGAAATTTTCGCTAACTAGTGTGATGGTCAAGTGCCCAGATCCCCATGGCCGATAGCCGTCTGTATGGGAGTACGAAGGGCCGCGATACGGTTATTTAAGAATAATAAGCTCACGAAACTGTTCTGGACTGAAAGTCAGTCTCTCGATTGGTAGGCCTTGGGGGCGCCGATGAAGTCACCCAGCAACGCGTTGGCTTCGTCCGGTTTCTCAAATGGCGTCCAGTGCCCGACGCCCTCGATCGTCCGTACTATCAGCTTGAGCGCATGGGCTCGCGCGAGTTTGCCCATGCCGGATACAAAGGTTCGGTCCGCGCTGCCCCTTACGAGCATGGTGGGCACATCGGTCGATGCATTCTCCGCGGGCCAGGCGTGCACTGCGGGATCGATTGTGGCGAAGGCCGGGACGTTTGCCCGGTACCAGTCCATTCCGGCATTGACGGCCGCGGGATCTGCAATTGCGCCCCTGATGACATCGCCCTCTTCGGGCTCTAGCACACCGCGGTCGATCATCTTGCGATAGCTGATCTCGAACATTGTCTCGTCAATCTTTTGGGTGCGGATTGACCTTACTCCCGCAAATGAACTGTTGGACAATAAAGATCGCGCTTGCACAGGTTCGCGTCCGCAAGCATGGGAGCAAGCATGACTGCCACGCGAAGAATAGCGATTATCGGCTGCGGGATGATGGGCCGCGAACATATGCGCAATATCGCGCTTGCGCCCGGTGCCGAGCTTGTCGCGATAGCGGACCCCGATGCGGGATCGCGCAATCAGGCCGCCAATCTCGCTTCGCCGCTGGGGCAGGAACCTGCATGGTTCGAAACCGGCAGCGACCTGATGTCTGCCGCCAAGCCCGACGCGGTTATCATTGCATCGCCGAACCACACCCATTTCGAGGTGCTCGGCGAAGTCATGCCGCACGAAGTTGCGATACTGGTCGAAAAACCGCTCTGCACTAACGTCGAGCACGCGCGCGAGATCGCTCGGCGCGCCGCCCGATACCCAGCGCTCTTCTGGGTCGGGCTCGAATACCGCTTCATGCCGCCGGTGACCCGCTTCGTGGAGCGTGTGCATGGCGACGAAACGGGCCAGGTTCGCATGCTCTATATTCGCGAGCACCGTTTTCCCTTCCTCCCGAAGGTAGGCGACTGGAATCGCTTCAACCGCAACACCGGCGGCACGATGGCGGAAAAATGCTGCCACTTCTTCGATCTCATGCGGCACACGCTGCAGGAAGAGCCGGTGCGCATCTTCGCCAGCGGCGGGCAGGACGTGAACCACCTCGACGAGCGCTACGATGGCGAGGTACCCGACATCCTCGACAACGCCTTCGTGACGGTAGATTTTGCCGGCGGCGCGCGAGCCGTGCTCGACCTTTGCATGTTCGCCGAAGGGGCCGAGCAGCAGGAAGAAATCTATGCATTGGGAGTCAGGGGGCGTCTCGATGTCGCCATCCCGGCCGCCAAAGTAATCTGGTCGCCGCGTGATCGCAGCGGACCGGTGGTCGAGAGGGTCGAAACGCCAAAAGACGCGCTGGCAGCAGGCGATCACCACGGCGCAACCTATTTCCAGCTCCGCCACTTTCTCGCGGCGATGGATGAGGGCACGCCGCCCATGCTTAACGCGCTCGACGGATTGCGCTCGGTCCAGATGGGCGCAGCGGCCCAGCAATCGATCGCCACCGGGCAGCCCGTAGCGCTCGATTTCACCGACAATGGAGACGAATTTGCCTGATACCATCCCCGCCATCGGTTTCGGATTCTGGAAAGTCGCGCGCGAAGATGCGGCTCAAGTTGCCTACCAGGCGATCGAGGCAGGCTATCGCCATCTCGATTGCGCCGCTGATTACGGCAACGAGATCGAGGTCGGCCAGGGGATCGCCCGCGCCTTCGAAGACGGGCTGGTCACGCGCGACGACCTTTGGGTAACCTCCAAGCTCTGGAATACATTCCACGCGCCGGAACATGTCGAGGAAGGCTGCCGCAAATCGATGGGCGACCTCGGCCTAGACTATCTCGACCTTTATCTGATCCATTTCCCGATCGCGCTCGAATATGTGCCGATCGACACCCGCTACCCGCCCGAATGGGTTCACGATCCCGAAGCATCGGATCCAGCAATGCGCCGGGCCAAGGTACCGTTGCACAAGACCTGGGGGGCGATGGAAAGGCTGGCCGATGGCGGGCTGACCCGGCGGATCGGCGTGTGCAATTACAATTCGGGCCTGCTCCACGATCTGATGAGCTATGCCGAGGTCCAGCCCTATGCGCTCCAGATCGAAGCGCACCCCTATCTCGCACAGGACAAGCTGATGAGGCTGGCGAAAGATTACGGTCTCGAGATCACCGCCTTCTCCCCGCTCGGCGCCCTCTCCTATGTCGAGCTCGACATGGCGGGAAAGAGCGACAGCGTCCTGACCGAGGATGTGGTGAAAAGCGCAGCCGGAGCCCATGTCAAGACCCCTGCACAGGTGGTGCTGCGCTGGGGCGTGCAGCGGGGCACTTCGATCATCCCGAAGACATCCAGACCTGAACGGATGCGCGAAAATCTCGATATCTTCGACTTCGAACTGAGCGAGACCGAAATGCAGGCGATCTCGACGCTCGATCAGGGCCGGCGCTTCAACGATCCGGGCATCTTCACCGAAAGTGCTTTCGGCACCTTCCATCCGATCTACGAGTGAGGCGACGAGAATGGGCAGCAATCCGGCGATAGTGGCAGGCAGCGGCAATCTTGCCGAACACCTCGGTAGGGCAAAGAGGGCAGTCGATACGCAGCTCGCGGAAAAAGGCGCGGTCCTGTTCCGCGGTTTCGATGTGCCGGATTCCATCGCTTTCGATGCAGCCATCGCGGGCTATGGCGAGCCGGGCTTCACCTATGAGGAATCTTTTAGCAATGCGGTGCGCGTGAATGTGACCAAGCGCGTTTTTACCGCGAACGAGGCGCCGCCTTCGACCACGATCTTCCTCCACCACGAAATGGCGCAGACTCCGCTCTACCCGAGCAAGCTGTTCTTTTTTTGCGAAGTCGCACCAGAGGAAGGTGGGGCAACGCCGCTATGCCGCTCCGACCACCTTTTCACCAAGCTTTCCGAGTCTCAGCCGCAAATCGCCGCCTACTTCGAGGCGCGCGGGGTGCGCTATTCCAATGTCATGCCCGGCGAGAACGACACGGCAAGCGGCCAAGGCCGCAGCTGGCGCAGCACTCTCGGTGTGACCACACGTAAACAGGCCGAGGCGCGGCTGGCAACTCTCGGCTACGAATGGGAATGGCGCGAGGACGACAGCCTGCGTGCGCGAACGCCGGTGTTGCCCGCCGTCCGCGATCTCGGCGATGGCCGAAAAAGCTTTTTCAACCAGCTGATCGCGGCATTCTGTGGCTGGTCCGACAAGCGCAACGATCCAGCGCGTGCCGTCACTTTCGGCGACGGCGAACCCATCACGCACGAGCATATGGCTAGCGCTATCTCGCTGTCCGAAGAACTGACCTACGACCACGCCTGGCAGGCAGGCGATGTAGTGCTGGTCGACAATTTTACCGTGATGCACGGGCGCAAGCCCTTCTCCGGAAAGCGCCGGGTGCTCGCCTCGCTTATCGGCTGAGTGCCGGCCGCCGTAGCGCCCAGAGCCAAACGAGCAGGTTGGCAAGCAGCAGTGCGATCATCAGTGCCGGAACGACGATACTGCCCGTCACCTGCGTCGCGACGCCAAACGGCGAGAAGACGAGATACAGGCTCACGACGCTCGAAAGCAGGGAAAATGAAGTCGGACGCACGAAACGCCAAGGGGTCAGATCGACTTTGGCGTGGCTCGGCGCGACATATGGTTCGGCGCGCGGCGCGCGGCGCCCGCTCGCCCGCACGATCCCGCGCTCTACTACGCACAGCACGGCACACTGATGG
>DMWU01000026.1 GCA_003483125.1 Erythrobacter sp.
TATCGAATGGGAGCAGCTATCGGCTATGCCCGAAGTCGACGGGCTGGTGGCCAACCAGCAGAAGCTTGATCCTCGCGCATGGAATGTGCCCGCCTAGGCACCCCCTACCCCGCCAAAGCACACGCGCGCCTTCATCGCCGTGCAGAATGGTTGCGATCACGCCTGCACCTTCTGCGTGATTCCGCGAGGAAGGGGCGAGAGCCGCTCGCTGAGCGTCATAGAAGTTCTGCGAGAGGTTGAATCTCACCTCGAGCAAGGTGCTACTGAAGTAATCCTGACAGGTGTGGATGTAACATCCTGGGGGCAAGACTTGCCCGGCGACCCCGCATTGGGCTCGCTGGTCAAGGCAGTGATGGATGAGTTCCCGCAATTAAAGCGCCTGCGTATGTCCTCAATCGACGGAATAGAGGTCGATCCGCTGCTATTTGAGCTGTTAACTGGTGAAGAGCGTGTGATGCCGCATATCCACCTCTCGCTCCAGCACGGTCACGACATGATCCTCAAGCGCATGAAACGTAGGCATTTGCGCAGCGATGCAACCGACCTTGTCTCACGTTTGAAGGCCGCGCGGCCTGAAATTGCCATCGGTGCAGACATAATTGCCGGCTTCCCGACCGAGAGCGAAGAGTACCATCAGCACAATCTCTCGATCATCCGGGAACTGGATATCGTTCATGGCCATATCTTCCCCTATTCACCGCGTCCGGGCACGCCAGCCGCACGAATGCCACAACTCGACAAGGCGACGATCAAACGGCGCGCAGCCGAACTTCGCCAAGCAACCGCCTCGGCGAAAGCCCACTGGCTCAAATCATTGGTTGGGATGGAACTGCAAGTCCTCGCCGAACAAGATAGCAGCGGCTATGCAGAAAACTTCGCGCGCGTGGCTGTGCCAGCCGATACTACGGCAGGTTCGATCATTACCGTGCGCCCCGAGCAAATCAAAGAAGGACTGCTCATATGAGCGAGGCTGACAAGCCCAAGAAATCCTGGAGCGAGCGCCTATTCGGCGGCTTCCGCAAGACATCCGAACGCCTGAGCGAGAACCTGACCCAGGCTATCAGCACAGCCAAGCTGGATGATGCCACGCTTGACGATGTCGAAGATGCGCTCATCACTTCCGATCTTGGCCCCGCGGCTGCGGCCCGTATCAGGGAGAGGTTGAGAGAAAAGCGTTTCGGCCTAGAGATCAGCGAGCAAGAGCTGAAAGAGGCCGTTGCAGAAGAAATCGCGGAAATACTGCGTCCGGTGGCCAAGCCGCTAGAGATAACTGCATTCCCGCGCCCGCAGGTCATACTAGTGATCGGAGTCAACGGATCGGGCAAGACGACAACTATCGCCAAACTTGCGCATCTCTTCCAGGAAGATGATTCGGGCGTGATACTGGTGGCGGGCGACACATTCCGCGCGGCCGCTATCGGCCAGCTTGCCACATGGGCAGAGCGGATCGGCGCCCCGATCATTCGCGGGCCGGAAGGCGGCGATCCTGCCAGCATCGTCTTCGACGGCGTTAAAGCCGCGACCGACCAAGGCACCGATGCGCTGATCGTCGACACAGCGGGCCGCCTCCAGAACAAGCGCGAACTGATGGATGAACTTGCCAAGATCAGGAAGGTCTTGGGCAGGCTCAATCCCGAGGCTCCTCATGATGTCGTGCTCGTGCTCGACGCCACCAATGGCCAGAATGCGCTTAACCAGATTGATGTTTTCAAGGAGGTTGCAGGCGTGACCGGGTTAATCATGACCAAGCTGGATGGAACCGCGCGCGGCGGCGTGCTGGTGGCAGCGGCAGAGCAATATGGCCTGCCAATCCATGCCATTGGCGTGGGCGAGAAGATTGATGATTTGCGGCCCTTCGATCCTGATCTTGTGGCGCGTGTAATTGCAGGGGCTGCGTAATGAGCGACGGTGAGAAGAAACAGGCATCGGGCTGGCTCAACGTGTTGGTCGATTATGGGCCGCTGATCGTATTTCTGTCGGTCTATCGCTGGTCTTCGCCCGAAGAGACCAATGCCGCAGCAGAGCTACTCGCGATAATCTATGGCACGGGCGCATTCATGGGCGCGGCAGTGGTTGCGTTGATTTTCTCGCGATGGAAATTCGGGCGGGTATCGCCGATGCTGTGGTTCTCCACCGCGCTCATCGTCGGCTTCGGCGCGCTAACGATATTCTTCGGCGACCCGACCTTCGTCCAGCTGAAGCCCACGATCATCTACAGCGCGCTAGGTGCGATCCTGCTGATCGGGGCATGGCGTGGAAAGGCGCTCTTGCAGATATTACTGGAGGCCGCATTCGAAGGGCTGACATCAAAAGGATGGCTCGCTCTCTCTCGTAATTGGGGCATATTCTTCCTGACGCTTGCCGCATTGAATGAGGGGCTTCGCAACTATCTAAGCTTCGAAGACTGGTTGTGGGCTAAGATCTGGGTATTCCTACCGCTGACATTCCTGTTTACATTCAGCCAGATACCCATGCTGATGAAGAATGGCCTCAAGATCGAGGACGATAGCAAGGAAGCTTCCTGATTTTCCTGCCCTCCTCATAAATCGGGGGCTTGAAATGCCTCTGCAATCAATTCAGAGTCCCACATGAAGCGGGCCGCCCCTGCGTGCCCGCCCTGAACAACCGGACCTAGGGGGAAGAAGTGGCAAAACTTTTTGGAAACCTGCATATGGTGATGGTGCTCGGCCTCGCCGTGGCAATCATCACAATGTCGAGCTTTATGACGAGCGTACCGATTGACGCGAATTCAGTCGCGCGCTGGCTGCACCTGTTCTTTGGTGTGCTGTGGATTGGCCTGCTCTATTATTTCAACTTCGTGCAAGTGCCCAGCATGCCCAAGATTGCGGACGAGCATAAACCTGCGGTCACCGGTACAATCGCACCCAGCGCATTGTTCTTCTTCCGCTGGGCGGCATTGCTGACCGTACTAACCGGCCTGTGGATCGCAATGGTCAATGGCTACATGGTCGATGCGCTCACCTTCGCGGGCGAAGGTGCGGTTGACCTTATCGGCGTTGGCATGTGGATGGCGCTGGTCATGGCATTCAACGTATGGTTCATCATCTGGCCCGCTCAGAAGAAGGTGCTGGGCATCGTTGAAGCAAGCGCAGAGGAAAAGGCCGCAGCTGCACCACGTGCGCTGATCGCCAGCCGCCTCAACACTCTGCTTTCGATCCCGATGATATGGGCAATGGTCAGCGCGAATATCGGCTGATTAGACCATCACTAAGAATCGAACGGGGCGCTACCGCAAGGTGGCGCCCTTTTCTTATGGCTGCGAATTGGGGTGGTTAGCCGTCCTTTGATAAGGGTACCCCAGATTGACGACCCTACACTTGCACTGAACAAAAGTACGCGCGAGTAACACTAAGCCCCCGATCAAGTTGACGTTCGTCGATTGGGGATGGCTGTAGAACTTACTGTGATGGTAATCGTGTAGGCCAAAGGCTAGTCTCAACTTATGAAAATGAGAATCAGGCTCCTCGCTAAGCTCTAGAGCAAGCTATATGGCGCCTTATGGCTCGGCCAGAATATTGGCGAATGCCTAAATCTCGACCTGGCTGCCCAGTTCTACCACGCGATTGGTCGGTAGATTGAAGAAGTCCATCGCCGTTGCCGAATTGCGCAGCATCCACGCGAATATCTTCTCTCGCCAAATCGGCATTCCCGGCTTATCTGAAGCCAGCAGCGTCTGCCGCGAGAGGAAGAAGCTGGTCTGCATCATGTCAAACTCGCCGCCGCACTTCTCCAGCTGTTTGAGGCCGGCGGGCACATCGGTGGATTCCATAAACCCGTAATGAAGTACCGCTCGATAGAATCCGTCGCCCAGATCGTAATACTCGCAGCGCTCCCCTGGGTCGATATAGGGCACATCGGCAATCTGAACGGTTAGGATCACCACCCGCTCATGCAGCACCTTATTGTGCTTGATATTGTGCAGAAGGGCAGATGGAACACCGGCATTGTTCGACGCCATGAAAATCGCCGTGCCGGGTACGCGCGTTGCGCTGTTCTTGGCCGATTTGGCGAAGATGGACATGGGCAGCGTAACCTCACCCATCCGGTCACGCAGCAGCCTGCGGCCGCGCGCCCAGGTAGTGAGCAGCGTAAACGCGATGAAGCCGACCATTAGCGGGAACCAGCCGCCATCGGGCACCTTGGTTAGGTTGGCTGCGAAGTAGGCGCCGTCGACGATCAGGAAGACCAGCACCAGCGGTACAGCATACCACCACTTCCACTTCCACACGCCGATAAGCAGCACGGCCATCAGCAAGGTGTCGATCGTGACCGCACCCGTCACCGCGATACCATAGGCAGAGGCAAGGTTTGACGAATTCTGGAATGTCAGGACCAGAATGATCACCGCAATCATCAGCGCCCAGTTCACGATAGGGATATAGATCTGGCCACCTTCGGTCTCACTCGTATGGCGGATCGAGAGGCGCGGGATATAGCCCATCTGGATTGCCTGGTGCGTGATCGAGAATGCGCCAGAAATCACGGCCTGACTGGCAATGAATGTCGCGACCGTTGCCAGGAATACTAGCGGCAGGCGCCAGGATTCATTGGCGAGGAAGAAGAACGGACTCTGTATCGCCTGCGCGGCTTCTTCTGCAGGTAGGTCGATAATCATTGCCCCCTGCCCGAAATAATTGAGCAGGAGGCATGGCATGACAAATCCGAACCAAGAAAGCCGCATCGGACCGCGACCGAAATGGCCCATGTCGGAATAGAGCGCCTCTGAACCCGTTACGGCCAGGACGACAGAACCCAGCGCGAGGAAGGCCAGCGTCCCATCCAGGATAAAGAAATTGACCGCATGATAGGGGTTGAGCGCCCACAAGATCTCTGGCGTGTTGAATATCTGCCACGCGCCCATGCTGGCGATCACGGTGAAATAGACGATCATTACCGGCGCAAATAAGGCGCCAACCTTGGCCGTACCGCGTTTTTGCAGCACGAATAGGAAGACGAGCAGCGCCAAGGCGATTGGTATGACGAATGGCTGCAATCCCTGGTCAACGACAGTCAGGCCTTCAACCGCAGATAGGACGGAAATTGCAGGCGTAATCATGCTGTCGCCGTAGAATAGCGAGGTGGCAAACACGCCCAGCAGCAATGCCACCCAGCCGTATTTGGTCTTATTCAGCTGGCTAGAGATCAGGGCAACGAGTGCAAGCGAACCGCCCTGCCCCTTATTATCTGCCCGCATCAGGATGGTCACGTATTGGATCGCCACCACCAACGTCATCGACCAGAAAATCAGGCTGATAACGCCCAGGACATGTGCAGTATCGAGAGCAAGGGGATGTGGACCGACAAATGTCTCGCGGAAGGCGTAAAGCGGACTCGTCCCGATATCGCCAAATACAATACCAATCGCGCCAACAGCCAATGCGGTCTTTGACGCGCTATGGCTTGCCTTCCCCTTCTGCGAAGGCACGGATTCTGCCGATGTTGAAGATTGGTTCATTCCACGGATTTCCCGAATTTCCCCCGGTACTGCCCTGCGCACCTACAATTGCGCGACATGCCTTTAAATCACAAGGCGGCGGCGCTTAGCACCACGCGATTGCCGCTGCAACTTCTGCTTTTATCCGCCAACATTGGGTGCCTGCCTCAACATGGCGTCAAGCTGATCGATCCGCGTCTGCAAATCCTCCCGCCATGGGGCATCTTCAGGTGAACTCGCCAGCAATTCGGCCCAGACTTGCC
>DMWU01000036.1 GCA_003483125.1 Erythrobacter sp.
CCAAGCTTTCCTGGTCAGTTCAACTGATGCCCTGTCCCAATGGGCACGCCTAGGCTCGCTTTGGTGGCTGCCCTTTGGCCTAGCTTGCTGCGCGGTGGAAATGATCCACGTAAACATGCCGCGCTATGACATGGAGCGTTTTGGAGTCGCGCCGCGCGCCAGCCCGCGTCAGTCGGATGTAATGATCGTTGCCGGCACTCTCTGCAACAAGATGGCTCCTGCATTGCGCAAGGTTTATGACCAGATGTCTGATCCGAAATATGTGATCAGCATGGGCAGTTGCGCCAATGGCGGTGGTTATTACCATTACAGCTATTCCGTGGTGCGTGGCTGCGATCGTATCGTACCGGTCGATATCTATGTGCCCGGTTGCCCGCCGACTGCAGAGGCGCTGCTCTATGGCGTGATGCAGCTACAGCGGAAGATCCGCCGTGAGGGGACGATTGAGCGATGAGCGAAGTCCTCCACTCCGCCCCGAAATTCGTCAGCAATGAAGGCGTCCTTGATACGCTCGTCAGTGCGCTCGGCGACATGGTGCTCTCCAGCAAGGAAGAGCATGGTGAGATCGTCATCACGGTTAAGCGCGATGAAATTGGGCGCGCGATCAAGCTTCTGCGTGACGAGCACGAATACCAGCAGCTGGTTGAGATCGCTGGGGTCGATTTCCCGGAGCGCACCGAGCGTTTCGAAGTCGTTTATATGCTCCTGTCGCTGACCAAGAACCACCGCGTGATGGTGAAGCTGTCAACAGATGAAAATACGCCTGTTCCGACGGTTACAACCCTGTGGCCAGTTGCTGGATGGCTCGAACGTGAAGTCTTCGATATGTATGGCGTGAAGTTTGCGGGCAATAATGATCTGCGCCGAAACCTGACCGATTACGGCTTTTCCGGTCACCCACTGCGCAAGGATTTCCCGCTGACCGGCTACGTCGAACTGCGTTACTCCGAGGAAGAGAAGCGCGTTGTTTATGAGCCAGTCGAGCTTGCTCAGGATCTACGCCAGTTCGATTTCCTCTCCCCCTGGGAAGGATCGGAATATGTGCTTCCTGGTGATGAGAAAGCTGAAGGAGGCGAGGCATGAGTGTGCAACTCGAAGAATCGCCCACCACTGGCGACGAAGTAATCACCAATTACACGATTAATTTCGGTCCCCAGCACCCGGCAGCACACGGCGTGCTGCGTATGGTGATGGAATTGGACGGCGAAGTAATCGAGCGTATCGATCCGCATGTCGGCCTTCTTCACCGCGGTACCGAAAAACTGATCGAGAATAAGACCTATCTTCAGGCGCTGCCTTACTTTGATCGCCTCGACTACTGCAGCCCGCTAGCGCAGGAATACAGCTATGTCCTTGCGATCGAGAAGCTGCTCAACATCGAGGTTCCGATCCGTGCGCAATATCTGCGCACCATGTTCGCTGAGCTGACGCGCATCTGCAATCACATGCTGAACATCGGTGCGCATGTGATGGATGTGGGCGCAATGACCCCAAACCTCTGGGTGTTCGAACTGCGCGAAGATTGCATGAACTTCTTCGAGCGGATGAGCGGCGCGCGGATGCACCATGCTTACCTGCGTCCCGGTGGCGTTCACCAGGATGTGCCGGAAAAGCTGCTTGTCGATATCGGTGAGTGGGTGGACGGTCGCCTGCCTGAGCTCATCGGCGATGCGATGAGCCTGGTGATGGACAACCGTATTTTCAAACAGCGTAATGTCGATATCGCCGTTGTGAGCCGCGAGGATGCAGTTGCATGGGGTTTCTCCGGCCCGATGATCCGTGCCGCGGGCATTCCGTGGGATTTACGCAAGTCGCAGCCTTACGATGTCTATGACCGCATGGAATTCGAAATCCCTGTCGGCACCAATTCTGACTGCTACGACCGCTTCATGGTACGCGTGAAGGAAGTTTACGAAAGCGCCAAGATCATCAAGCAGTGCCTTGCTGAAATGCCTGAAGGGCCAATTGCGAGCACTGATGGCAAGGTTTCACCGCCCAAGCGCGGCGAGATGAAGCAATCGATGGAGAGCCTGATCCATCACTTCAAACTCTACACAGAGGGTTTTCATGTTCCCGCTGGCGAAGTTTACGTCGCAACAGAAAGCCCCAAGGGTGAATTCGGCGTCTACCTGGTGAGCGACGGGTCGAACAAACCCTATCGCTGCAAGATCAGGCCAACGGCTTTCAGCCACCTTCAGGCAATGGATATGATGAGCAAGGGGCATATGCTTCCTGACGCTACCGCCATCCTCGGCGCGATCGATGTGGTCTTCGGGGAGTGTGATCGATAATGGCTGACCGTACTCCCGCACAGGACACGCCGGAACTGCGCGATCGGTGGGGCGATTTTGCCTTTACCGGCTCGTGGAAGGCGAAGGCTGACAAGGCGATCGCCAAATATCCGGAAGGGCGCCAGCGCTCTGCCGTGATGGCATTGCTCGACTTTGCCCAGCGCCAGGTTGGCGAAGAGACTGAAACGCAGGGTTGGTTGCCGCTGCCGGTGATTGAATATGTTGCCGACTATCTCAGCATGCCAGTGATCCGCGTACTTGAGGTCGCGACCTTCTATTTCATGTACAACATGAAGCCGGTCGGTAAGCACCATGTCCAGGTTTGTGGCACAACGCCTTGTATGTTGCGCGGCTCTGACGGTCTGTTTGAGACCTGCAAGAAGCGCGGCATGAAGAAGGGTGAGGTGTCGGAAGACGGCCTTTGGACCCTGACCGAGGTCGAATGCATGGGCAATTGCGCCACAGCGCCCATGGTCCAGATCAATGATGACAATTTTGAAGACCTGACGCCTGAGAGACTAGATACGATCCTTGACGCATTGGCCAACGGCGAGCAGCCCAAGACCGGCACGCAAGAGCCGGGTCGCCACACGTCAGAACCAGCAGGCGGACCGAGCACGCTTAAGGAAATGGTCGATGCCAATCACGATTATCGGGGGGACTGGTAATGCTCGCCGATAAGGACCGGATTTTTACCAACCTCTATGGCTTCCAGCCCTGGAACCTTTCAGCTGCGCAGAAGCGCGGGGATTGGGACAACACCAAGGCGCTGATCGAGCTCGGCCAGGAAACGATCATCGAAGAGATCAAGGCTAGCGGTTTGCGCGGGCGAGGCGGGGCAGGTTTCCCTACCGGCCTAAAATGGTCGTTTATGCCCAAGGAAAGCCGTGACAGACGCCCTAGCTTCCTGGTCATCAATGCCGATGAATCCGAACCCGGTTCTTGCAAAGACCGTGAAATTATCCGCCATGATCCGCACAAGCTGATCGAGGGTGCACTTTGTGCCGGCTTCGCCATGCGCGCACGCGCCGCATACATCTACATCCGCGGTGAGTTCATTCGCGAGGCTGAAACGCTCCAGGCCGCAATCGATGAAGCGTACGATGCGAGCCTGATCGGTAGCAATGCGAGTGGCACCGGATACGACTTCGACGTATTTATGCACCGAGGGGCAGGGGCCTATATTTGCGGTGAAGAAACCGCGATTATCGAAAGCCTAGAAGGTAAGAAGGGACAACCGCGCCTCAAGCCTCCTTTCCCCGCAGGTGCAGGCCTCTATGGCTGCCCAACGACGGTGAACAATGTTGAGAGCATCGCAGTTGTTCCAACGATCCTTCGTCGCAGTGCCGCTTGGTTCTCAAGCTTCGGACGCGAAAACAACCACGGCACCAAGCTGTTCCAGATCAGCGGCCATGTCGAAAAGCCCTGTGTTGTAGAGGAAGCGATGAGCATCCCCTTCAAGGAGCTGATCGAGAAGCATTGCGGTGGGATCACGGGTGGCTGGGGCAACCTCCTTGCTGTCATTCCGGGTGGTTCGTCGGTTCCGTTGGTTCCTGCAGAGCAGATCATGGATGCCCCGATGGATTTTGACGGGTTGAAGGATCTTGGCTCTGGCCTTGGGACAGCTGGCGTGATCGTGATGGACAAGAGCACCGATATCGTGCGCGCTATCAGCCGCCTCAGCTACTTCTACAAGCATGAGAGTTGCGGCCAGTGCACGCCTTGCCGCGAAGGCACAGGCTGGATGTGGCGCATGATGGAGCGGCTGCGCACAGGCGATGCCGCGATTGAAGAAATCGACATGCTCCAGAACGTGACCAAACAGGTCGAAGGCCACACGATTTGCGCGCTGGGCGATGCGGCTGCCTGGCCGATCCAGGGCCTTATCCGTCACTTCCGTCCTGAACTCGAACGCCGGATTGTGGAACACAATGCGCAATTCGCGGAGGCAGCTGAATGAAGAAGTCTCTGTTAGCCCTTGCGCTGATCGGTCTAATTTCGAGCGTGTCGGTCGCGCAAAAACCACGCCTTGAAGAGAACGTCGAAAAACAACGCGCAGCTGTAGCCGCGTGGACAACTTGCATCGCCGATGAGAACCCAGAAGAGGTCGGCGAGTTGCAATATCTCGATTTTCGCAGTGATGAATATCGCAGTAAGCTTGATAGCTTGAGCAAGAAACTCGTTAGTTCTGAGTGCTTTAATGCAATGCCACGCTCATATCGTCGAATTCGTTTGGGAGGCCTACCATTCGCCGGGGGACTTTCTGAGCGAATGATCGAACGCGACAAAGAACCGCTCTTGAATCGTTTGTCAATGGCCGCCATTGGGGCAGAGGCACCGACTTACTCCTACACAGATCGAGCGGCGATGTGCACCGCTCGCGGCGCACCTCATTTGGTGGCTGTGTTGTTCAAAACGGAGGTGAGCTCCGATGAGGAAGCCACGGCATTGCAGCAAATTCAGCCAGTTCTGGATGTTTGCACAGCAGGCGACAACCGAATTGAGGCAAGCCCGCTTGCTCTAAGATCAATGCTTGCATCAGCCTCATATCGACTGCTTGCGGCGCAGAAAGAGAATGCCGATGCCTAAAGTCACCGTAGACGGACAGGAGATTGAGGTACCTCAGGGTGCGACTGTACTCCAGGCCTGTGAACTTGCAGGTAAGGAAATACCGCGCTTCTGCTATCACGAACGCCTAAGCATCGCGGGCAATTGCCGTATGTGCCTGGTCGAAGTGAAACCTGGACCCCCGAAGCCGCAGGCAAGCTGTGCGTTACCGACGCAAGAGGGCCAGGAAATCCGCACCGATACGCCAATGGTGAAAACTGCACGTGAAGGCGTAATGGAATTCCTGCTGATCAACCACCCACTCGATTGCCCAATTTGCGATCAGGGCGGCGAATGCGATCTGCAGGATCAGGCCATGGCCTATGGCCGCGGCGGCTCACGTTACCACGAGAACAAGCGCGCGGTGACCGAGAAATATATGGGCCCTCTGATCAAGACAGAGATGACCCGCTGCATTCACTGTACACGTTGCGTGCGTTTTTCTGAGGAAGTTGCTGGCGTAGACGAGATTGGCGCGCTCTATCGCGGTGAAGATATGCAGATCACGACATATCTTGAGCAGGCGGCACAGCATGAAATGAGCGCCAATGTTATCGATCTTTGTCCCGTTGGTGCCCTGACTTCGCGACCCTATGCGTTTGAGGCACGGCCTTGGGAGCTGAAAAAGACGCTCAGCATCGATGTTTCGGACGCTGTAGGTGCGAATATCCGCCTAGACAGCCGTGGACGTGAAGTCATGCGCGCACTTCCTCGCGTCAATGATGACGTTAATGAGGAGTGGATCAGCGACAAGGCTCGCTATCAGGTCGAT
>DMWU01000114.1 GCA_003483125.1 Erythrobacter sp.
GTTTATCGGCTCGGCTGGAGTTGGGTGGATGCTACGTTCAAAACTGGCGCCTGGCGCGCGCTGTGCGTTGGAGCATGGCGGCGTGGCACCGGTTATTGTCGATGCCACGGCGGATCTCGATCTGGCAGTGCCGAGCCTTGTTAAAGGTGGCTTTTACCATTCGGGCCAGGTTTGCGTTTCGGTCCAGCGAGTATTCGCGCATTCATCGATCGCAGGTGACCTTGGAGCACGAATGGCCGAGGCCGCGCAGGCACTCAAAGTGGGTAATGCGATCGACGAAGATACCGAATGCGGCCCGTTGATCCGCCCAAGGGAGGTAGATCGGGTCGCGCAATGGATCGATGAGGCGCGCGACGGCGGCGCGAAGATTTTGTGCGGAGGCGAGAAGCTGACAAAAACGGCCTATGCGCCAACCGTGCTGTTCAATCCTCCCCCTGAGGTCACGATTTCGCGTAACGAAGTGTTTGGACCGGCGGTATGCATCTATTCCTACGACGATGTAGATGCAGCTATTGCGCAGGCCAATTCGCTCGACGTGGCATTCCAGGCAGCAGTCTTTACCAATGACTTGAGCAGCGCGATGCACACTTATCGCAATATCGACGCCTCTGCCGTAATGGTAAACGACCACACAGCATTCCGTACCGACTGGATGCCCTTTGCGGGCCTCAGGTCTTCAGGTCATGGCGTCGGCGGCATTCCATATACTATGCACGAAATGACGATCGAGAAGATGATCGTCATCAATTCCTGATCATTGTCACGAATCAAAACGCCGCCCCGGATGGGCCAGGGCGGCGTCTCTAAATTCCTTGATGGACATTTTGTGTTCCCCCATTCCCCAATAGCACCATTGTTAGCACCATAGCCGGGTCTCACCTATCACTATGTGCAATGGGTAGAATGGGTGCTTGCAAAGCTGGACTTGGCCCGCCATCTCGCGAGCATGAGTGAAGCAAACGAAAAGCCGACTATCCCGATGAAGGCGGCGATCCTTCCTGTTACGCCATTGCAGCAGAACTGTTCGCTGATCTGGTGTACCAAGACGATGCGCGGGGCACTGGTCGACCCGGGTGGAGATCTCGACAAGTTAAAGTCCGCCGTCGAGAAATCGGGCGTGACCTTGGAGAAGCTCCTCGTCACGCATGGCCACCTCGATCACTGTGGGCAAACGGGCATACTTGCTGAAGAGCTTGGCTTACCGATTGAAGGTCCACACGAGGATGATCGATTCTGGATCGCCCAGCTCGATGATGATGGAAAGCGCTGGGGGATGCATGCGCAATCGTTTGAGCCTGATCGCTGGCTGGAACATGGCGACAAGGTGACGGTAGGCGAGTTGGAACTCGATGTGATCCATTGCCCGGGCCATACGCCCGGACACGTGGTGTTCTTTCACGTGCCAAGCCGCTTCGCGATTGTTGGCGATGTTTTGTTTCAGGGCTCAATCGGCCGGACCGACTTCCCCAAAGGCAATCACCAGGATCTAATAGATTCGATCACGCAGCGACTTTGGCCGCTGGGTGAGGATGTGACGTTTATTCCCGGCCACGGCCCCACCAGCACTTTTGGCCGTGAGCGCAAGACCAATGCGTTTGTCAGCGACTACGCATTGGGGGCTGCGGGTTAAAACCTGCCCATCCCAATCAATGCTGCCACGATTGCCAGGCCGGCCAGGGCAAGCAGGGTGATGATTGTTCCAATTGCACGGCCCTGTGCAAAAGTGGTCCCATCCATTCCCAGCCCATGAGCGATTCTACCGATGAAATAGACGCCCGCTACATATGGCAACCATTCACCGCCTTTGCCCGCAAGCTCGATTGCGGCAATCAGAAGAACGACAAATGGTGCGCTTTCGACGAAATTTGCATGCGCGCGCATCCGGCGAATTACGACTTCATTTCCTCCATCCCCAACTGATACGCCTTCCCGAGAGCGCACCTGGCCAACTCGAATCATCAGCCAGACGGCCAGGATGGCTGCGGCGGCCGCAGATGAAAGCGTAACAGGCAAGAAAATCGACATGGCATTCCCCTTTTTGGTTCGAACAGGTGCTATGCGTGCTTCATGTGGGTTGCAAGCATGGAAAATTCCGCTATAGCGCGCGGCTTCCCGCCAAGGCTGGGTCCAAATAATTGCGCGCTCACTTGTGCGCCTGCGGACCTTGCCCTAGAGCGGCCAACGATTTTGTAGATTTTGTTTGAGGAACAGGTGCCCGCATGGCTGTCCCCAAGAGAAAAATATCGCCCCATCGTCGTGGCAATCGCCGCGCACATGATTCGCTGAAGGCCGAAGCATTCCACGAATGCTCCAATTGTGGTGAGCTCAAGCGCCCGCACAATCTGTGCCCGCATTGCGGATATTATAATGGGCGCGAGGTCGTCGCAGTCGGCCTCTAAGATCATTAAAGCCGGAGAATGGGTATGAGTTTGCCGCGTATCGCAGTTGACGCGATGGGCGGTGATGAAGGCGTGCGCGTGATGGTTGAAGGCGCCGCGCTTGCCCGCCGGCGGCACGACAAATTCAACTTCTTGCTGGTTGGCGACGAGACGCGGATCAAATCTGCGCTCGAAGATCATCCCAATTTGCGTGATGCCTCTGAAATCCTCCATTGTGAGGATGTCGTTGCAGGTGACGAGTTGCCCAGCCGCGCAATCCGCCGTGCGAAGACCACTTCGATGGGTCTTGCAGTAAATGCTGTGAAGCAGGGCGAGGCCGGGGCGGCAGTTAGCGCCGGGAATACTGGCGCGCTGATGGCGATGAGCAAGCTGGCGCTGCGTACAATGCAGGGCATTGACCGGCCCGCTCTCGCCGCCCTTATGCCCACGCTGGAAGAGCATGATGTAATCATGCTCGATCTTGGCGCCA